>JAKLEF010000230.1 GCA_022703195.1 Candidatus Fermentibacterota bacterium
CTCGCCTCGGGCAACATCCGCTCCCTTTGCAGGCATGGAACGGGCGGCCTGTGGATCGCATTCTCGGGTGACGCCGGGTGCCAGTACCTCGACTTCGCCGGCACGCCCCTCGTGCACTCCGACGACACCTGGCTCCCCGCACCGGGCCAGGCGTACGGAGCATCCCACGGACTCCCCTCGAACCAGGTCTTCTCGTTCTGCGACGACGCCCAGGGGGGCGTCCTCGTCGGGACGGGCGCCGGGCTCGCCCGGTGGGATCCTTCGACCGGCTTCTCCATCGTCGAAGGCGTTTCCGGGACCATAAAGGCAATCGCCCTGGACGGCGACGGTACGGCATGGTGCCTGGGGACCTCCGGCATCTCGGCGGTCGACGGAGCCTCGGTGGCGTACTACACCGAGTCGAACTCGCCGTTCATCCCCTCCGGCAGGGTCGAGAACGAGTTCGCCCTCTGGGATGCGGAGGCGGGAAGGATGATGTTCTCCTCGGCCGTCGGATTCTGGGTCCTCGATACGGGAGCCGGCTCCGAGGCCTCGAGCGGGCCTTCGTTCTACCCCCAGCCCTTCCTGCCAGGCGACGGGAGCGTCCTGCGCCTCGCCGGGGCGGGTGAGGGGCCCGTGGAGGTGGGGCTCTATTCGGTCGACGGAGCGTTCGTCACGTCGGTGGAGGCCGCCTCCCCGGACGAATGGTGCTGGGACGGGGCTTCAGGGGGTGAAACCGTGGCAGGCGGCATCTATCTGGCATTGATCGTGTCGGAATCGGGAACTGCAGTCTCAAAGCTGGCGGTAGTCAGATGATCAGGGCAAGACAGCTCGAGTTCGGTGACAGGGAGAGGTGGGCCGAATTCGTCAGGCTCTCCTCCAGCGGCACCCTCTTCCACCTCCCGGAATTCTTCGACTACCACCCGCCCGGGCGGTTCGACAACCATCACGTGGTCCTCGAGGACGAGGGCGACGGCTCGATCGTCGCCATCGCCACCGGGGCCCTGTCCACCGTGAACGGCGAGCGATGGTTCAGGTCTTATCCCGGGGCGTCGTGGGGCGGCCTGGTCCTCAACGACGGCGCCGGGCTTGAGACGGTCGAGGAGTGCGTAGACGCGCTGATTGCCCATGCGAGGGGCCTGGGCGCGGCCGGGATGGAGATGACCTCCCCCCCCCTCGTCTATCACAGGCGTCCGTCGAACTACCTCGACTTCGCCCTTGTCAGGCGCGGCTTCACGTACCGGAAGAGGGAGCTCACCGCGGTAATCGACCTCGGCAGGATGGGCGACGAGGTGGAGCTGGCGTTCCGCGACTCCGCCAGGAGGGGGGCCTCCCGGGCCAGGCGCATGGGCATCGAGGTCTTCGAGGAGCCCGACTTCTCCGCCTTCTACCCGGTGCTCGAGACGAACCTGCAGGAGCGCCACGGGGTGAGGCCGACGCACACCATCGAGGAGCTCGAGAGGCTGAGGGGCCTCCTGGGCCCCGGCATGATCACGCAGTTCGTGGCGAGGGGCGAGCAGGGCGTCCTGGCCGGGATGGTGATGTTCAGGTGCAACCCCAGGGTCACCCTGGCCTTCTACATCTCGCACGACGCGCGATTCCAGGCCCTGCGCCCGGTCAACCTGGTGTACCAGGAGGTGATCAGGTGGGCGAGGGACTCGGGCTACAGGCACCTCGACCTCGGCACCTTCACCCTCGACATGCAGGTGAACCGCGGGCTCTGCCGCTTCAAGGAGTCCTTCAGCGCCAGGGGCCATTTCAGGGACACCTTCACGGGCAGGATAGACGGATGACCG
Source organism: Candidatus Fermentibacterota bacterium (assembly GCA_022703195.1). Lineage (GTDB taxonomy): Bacteria > Fermentibacterota > Fermentibacteria > Fermentibacterales > Fermentibacteraceae > Fermentibacter. The sequence continues at coordinate 1,776 of JAKLEF010000230.1, forward strand.
GAGGGGCATGATCCCTCCCGCCTCCCGGTCGCCGCTGATCTGGATAGCGCTCACGGGGCTCGTGTTCGGGGGCAGGCTATGCACTACCGACGTCCTCGCGCAGCTCCAGGTCGCGCAGTCGTTCACGGGAGCTAGGCCCTTCCTCACAGCCTCCGACGGCTGGACGGTCGAAGGCGTAGACGGGCGGAGCTACGTCCCCCACGGGATCGGATACTCCGTCCTCCTCCTGCCTGCCGCCCTGGCGGGCCTCGCCGCCGGGGAGGCAGTGGCCAGGGTCTCGACGGCTCTGACGTGCGCTGCCCTTTCCGCCTGTCTGTTCGCGGTATGGCGGTCGCTGTGCGTGTCCGTGAACGGAGCCCCGCCTCCGGCATGGAAGGCCCTCGCCGTGATGACCGGCGGAATGGCTCTCGTATATGCCAGGCTCCCCTTCGACGTCACCGCCGCAGCGCTCCTTTGCACGGCGTCGCTCTGTGCGGCTTCATCCGGAAGGGACCTCGCCGCAGGCTTCCTGATCGGTGCCGCGCTGCTGGTGCGGCTCGACAGCGCGGTGTTCCTCCCTTCGCTCGTGTACGGGTGGAGGCGGGGCGCGAGGCTCGTCCCGGGCGTCGCATGCGCCCTGGCGCTGATCGCGGCGGCGAACCTCTACCGGTTCGGATCGATCCTGGAGGACGGGCACTCCCAGGACCCGGCCATGGCTCTGGAACCCGGGCTGGCCGGGCTCGCGGGCCTTCTCGCCAGCCCGGGCAAGGGGCTCGTCTGGTTCGCTCCCATCGTCCTCCCCGCGGCATCGCGCCACAGGGGGTGGAGGCTGGCCGCCCCGCTCGCATTCGGCCTCCTCCTCCATTCGATGCTGCACGACTGGACTGGCGGCACGGGATGGGGCCCGAGGTTCCTTTTCCCGGCCTTGCCGGCGTTCCTCGTCCCTCTGGCGGCTCCGCGCCGGGAGGGGGGCCTCTTCGGGCTGACGGCGGCCTGGGGCGTCATCCTGACAGTCGCAGCCGTCTGGTCGAATCCGTCGGTGATCGAGAGATCCCTCGGAGCCGACGCCTTCGAGGACCCTTCCAGGCAGGCCGTGATCTGGCAGCCATCGAGATCGCCCCTGCTGCACTCGATCTCGTCGATCGGCTCGGGCACCCCGGACCTGTTCTGCCTCGGGGCGCTGGCCGGGTCGCGCAGCGCCGGCACGGCCGCCTGCATCATGCAGGGGGCATGGGTCCTCGGCGCCCTGGCCCTGGCCGGGGCGCACCGCAGGGGAGGCCCCGGATGAGGATACTCCATGTCTCTCCCCAGAACTACACCGGGGTGCTCGCGCTGTATCCGAAGGGGCATCGCGCCCTCGGCCACGAGAGCCGCCTCGTAACGTTCTTCAGGGCGGGCAACAGGTACGAGGAGGACATCTGCCTCGAGCTCCCCTTCGTGGGCCCCATGGAGTGGCTCTGGAAGGTGAAGAGGCTGGTGGGCGCCGGGAGCATGAGGGTGCCATTCACAGGAACCCGTGACAGGATCACCTGGACGCCGGGCCTGCTCGAAAGGCTCCTGCTTTCGCTCCGGAACGCAGTCTGGACCCCCCGGATAGACAGGGCGCGGAGGCGCTGGTCCCTCGACGACTTCGACATCTACCACTACGAGGGAGGCATGAGCTTCTACAGGGACGGCAGG
>JAKLEF010000231.1 GCA_022703195.1 Candidatus Fermentibacterota bacterium
GCAGCGACCGTCAACGCGGGGTCGCACGAACTGCGCATCCGGGCTCCTGACAGGCAGGCGGTCTTCGAGGTGGTCGCAGGACTGGGAACCCCGCCGCCCGCTTTCAGGGCGGCGGGGTTCGGGATGGCGACCGGCTGCTACTCGGGGATGCGCAGGACCTGGCCGGGGTAGATCTTGTCGGGGTCGCTGAGCATCGGCTTGTTGGCATCGAAGATCTTCATGTACTTGTTCGCGTCGCCGTACATGTTCTTCGAGATCTTCGAAAGGTTGTCGCCGCTTACCACGGTGTAGTAGCGGCTCGGCTTGCCCTTGACCTGCATGTCGTCGGAGACCTTTGCGATCCCCTTCACGTTGCCCGCGATCAGAAGGGCCTTCTCCCTGTCCTCGTCGGTCCCGGGCGTGCCCTTGAGGTGGACATGGTCGCCCTTCACGGCTACCTGCAGATCCTTCACCTTCAGGCCGTGCGAATTGATCTTCTCGTTGATCTTCTTCGACATGTTGACGTCGTCACCGACATCGGCCAGCTTCTCGCCGGCGTCCTTCAGAAAGTCTAGCAGCCCCATATTAAGACCTCTCCTTCTATGGGGACCCCTGGGTCTTCTCCCAGTATCCGAGACAATAAGCCGGGTTCGTCCCAAATGCAAAACCGGCTCGACCGGACCTGTCCCGGGATGGCGGGAATGCCCGCTGGAATGGCGCAGGGACTTATTCCATCGCCCCGCAGGTGCGGGCCATGTCCCCGGAGGCCGTCCGAAGCTGCATATTACCCGGGTCAGTGGTCGTATTTCCTGTCCGAGGAGGTGACACAGTGCGGAAGATGCTTCTGTTGGTGCTTGCCGTCGCAGCGGGAACGGCATTCTCGGCCGAGAGGACGGTGCTGTTCGAGTATTTCTCGCTGACTGGTTGAAGCTCCTGCTATAACAGCTGGTCAGCTGTCGAGTCCGTGATCTCGGGCTTTGTCGCGTCAGGCGACGTGGCTCCCCTCTACATGTTCTTCAACGGTCCGGCCGCCAATTCCTTCAACAATGCCAGGATCAGCCTCTACGGCGTCGGAGTCACGCCGACTGTCAAGATGGACGGCCTCGCATCCGCCTCCGGCCCGGCTTCCTACGCGAGCGCGATAAGCACCCGCCTGGCCGATCCGGCCTACGTCTCGATCGACGTGAACATGGCGGGCGACTCCACGGGCGGAACCGCCTACGTGAGCGTGACAGCCGAGCAGGATCCCGGCACCTCCGGCCTCCTGAAGGTCTGGTGCGCCATAGTGGAGGACGAACAGCTCGCTTCCGGCTCGTCCTGGGGAGGATACAACGGGAAGACCCTCGACTGGCTCCCCGTGGCATGGCCCATGGGCGCCACCGGAACGGTGATCTCATTCACCGGGCCGTATCCTCAGACGGTGAGCATCTCGCATACCTACATCCTGAACCCCGCGGTCCACGAGTTCGAGAACCTCAGGGTCGTCACCTTCGTCCAGCCCACCGGCGGGACCAGGGAGGTCCTGAACGCTCATTACATGGACCTGCCGGATGCCACCGGCGTCTCGGAACCCGAGGGTTCCGGCCCCGTCGAGGGCTGCGAACTCACGCTATGGCCCAACCCGTGCGCAGGACAGCTCAGCATAGGCGCACTGATGCCGGCGGGAGTCACCGGCACACTGACCGTCTATGACCTGACCGGGCGCGAGGTCGCCTCGTGCGAGGCACAGGCGGTCAACGACCTCGTCATGGAGCAGTCGGGCGTGTACATCGCCAGGCTCTCCACCTCGACCGGCGGATCGCTCTCACAGAGATTCACGGTGATCGACTGACGTTCCGGGGGGCGGGCGGTTCGCCGCCCGCCCTTCCCTCCTTGTCATGATCCCTCCGTGATGCGAGTTTACCGTTGTCGCAGAGGGTCGTTCACCCTTCGGGAACAGGATCAGCCCGGGAGGTCGCAGTGGCGAAGAAGTGCCCCAGATGCACGATGCCCTATGCCGGACAGCCTAGGAGCTGCCCGCACTGCGGATACGAATTCCGCGCCTTCGATCCCGGCAAGTGCGAGTTCTGCGGCACGAAGATCAAACCCTCGATGGACAACTGCCCGAACTGCGGGGCTCCGGTGGAGCATGCCCCGGAACCGCCCGCAGATGATCCGGAAACCGGTCTCCACGTGCCTCCGACCGCGGCCCCCGCGCCCGTGCAGACGGCGGCCGGCCCTGCATTCAAGATCGCGGGATGCGTCATAGCTCTGATGGTCATCCTGCCTCTGCTGTTCGGGCTCGTGATACCCGCCCTGATGTGCAGCGGCACCGGATCCGAAGTCCCTGCCGACTCGACGCTCGACGAGCGTTCGGTGACCATCCTCCAGGCTCCCGTACAGGACTCGATCTACCGGGCCTCGATAGTGGAGGGTGAGAACACCGTCGAGGAGATCTGGCCGCGGGTCATCACCGATCTCCCGGACACGTGCTACTATCCCGGCGCCTACGATCCATGCGCCGCCTTCCGGTTCCGCGTCGACGGCAGGCACTCGCTGGTCCGGCTCGATGCCTCCGCTCCGATCGACCTCGTGATGACCCTCCTGGGCGTCGGCGATGATGGTGTCCTGAGCTTAGCGGGATGGAACGAGGACGGCCCCATGGGCACGGATCCCTCCATCACGAAAGTGCTTCAGGGGGGCGACTACATCGCGCTGGTAACCAACCTGGGGGGGTGGCAGTACGGCGAGGTACGGTTCCTCTGGACAGTGCTCCAGGAGGAGATCCCGACGCTCACTCCGGACACGTCGGTCGTACTGGCATTCACGGACCGCATGCAGCGCTTCCACTTCTTCCTCGAGATCGAACAGGGCCGCGACTACGTCATCTCGACGAGCTGCCCCGACATCGACTCGTACGTCGAGCTGCGCACGGAGGGCGGATCGGTCCTCTACGACGACGACAGCGGCCCCAACTGGAACGACGCGAGGCTGTCCTTCACGGCCACGGCCCTGTACGCGGGAGAGGCGATGCTGGTCGTCCGGCCCTACAGCACCTACACCCCGGACACCGGCGATCTGACCCTGACAGTTTCCTCGACCACGACCCAGCATTACTAGGCCGTGACCGACCCAGCCGGCAGCTGCAGGACAAGGGACGAGCACGCATGGCGCCGCACGGCGCTCGCCAACGAGAGGACCCTGCTCGCCTACGTCAGGACGGCTCTGGCGATGGCCGCCGGAGGTGCCACGCTGATGAGGTTCTTCGGCGGCCCGTCCTGGACGCTGGTCGGCGTGGCGGCCTGTGCAGCGGGCATGCTAGTCGGACTCACGGGCGCGGTCAGGTACCGGCGGGTGAGGCGCGAGCTGTCGGAGGACCCCGCGAGACCCACGGGCGACTGACATGATGCAGTGGACATTCGAGAAGAGCGGCAGGTTCTACGCGCAGTGCGCGGACGGGCT
>JAKLEF010000232.1 GCA_022703195.1 Candidatus Fermentibacterota bacterium
GGATGACCGAGGCGGAGGCCGTCTATGCCGATTTCGACGCCGTCTACGAGAAGGAGTACAGGCTCTCGGTCGGGGGCCTGAAGCCTCTCGTGGCCGCACCGCCCAACCCCAACAACGTCCATCCCGCCGACCAGTTCTCGGACGTCAGGATCGACGGCGCCTTCATCGGGAGCTGCACGAACGGCACCCTCGACGACATGAGGCTCGCAGCCAGGCTCCTGAAAGGCAGGAAGGTCGCTCCCGGCGTAATGCTGAAGGTCGTCCCGGCCACACGCTCGGTTTGGAGGACGATGATGGACGAGGGCCTGCTGGCAGACATCTTCGAGGCCGGAGGCATCATCAGCAACCCTGGCTGCGGCGGATGCGCCTCGGGCCAGATCGGGATGACCGGCAGGGGCGAGATCCAGGTGAGCACGTCGAACCGCAACTTCACGGGCAAGCAGGGGGCCGGGGACACGTACCTGGCCGGCGTGGGCACCGCGGTGGCGTCCGCCGTGCTGGGCCGGATCGCGTCCGTCGGCGAACTCGGGGGTAACTGAGATGGGTGATCGTCCGACCAGGCTCACCGGGCGGCTCTGGGTGCTCCAGCGCGACGGAGCGCTCATAAGCGACATCGATACCGACATGATCTACCACAACGCCCATCTCGCGGTCACCGACGTGTCGAAGATGGGGCAGTTCGCGTTCGGCAACCTGAAGGGCTTCGAGGATTTCGCAGCGAAGGCCGCTCCTGGTGACATGGTCCTCGCCGGCGACAACTTCGGCTCCGGGAGCTCGAGGCAGCATGCCGTCGACTGCTTCAAGGCCCTCGGCGTGCAGGCAGTGCTGGCCAGGTCGTTCGGTGCGATCTACAAGAGGAACGGCATCAACAGCGCACTCCCCCTCGTGGAGCTCCCGGGCCTCCCCGAAGGTGCGTTCGACCACCTCTCGGAAGTCACCGTGGACCTCGGCACCGGTCTGGTGGAGGGCGCCCGGGGGCCGTTCCAGGGCAGGCCGCTGAGCGGCGTGGCGAGGGACATCTACATGTCGGGCGGGCTGTTCGAGTACGCCAGGGGGGAATAGGCCGGGCTAGTCGAGCATGGCCCCGTGGGCCGTGTTCAGCCTTGCGAGATCCAGTTCCACGATGAGCAGCGAGTCCGAACCGGTCCAGGACGGGAGCCCCATGCGAAGCAGCGGGCCCCCGTCGTCCACCCAGATCACGAAGCTCTGCGGGTCGAGCCAGTGGCCCCTCGACCAGAGCCATATGTCCAGATCGGCGGACGGCGGAGCGTCCAGCGCGGCCCTGAGCTCCCCGGTGAAGACCGAGTCGGTCTGGACCACTGATTCCAGGTCGAGCGGCACGCCGGTGAGCAGCCAGGTCCTCAGAGCCTCGTAGGACGAGGTCAGCCTCCCGTCCCTGTCGGACCTGACCGTGATCCTGCCGCCTATGTACGATTCCGTGCATGCCAGGATGCGCAGGGTGCGGGTCTCCTCCGAACGGATCGATCCCGCCGCCCTGGCGGATGCGAGAGCCTGGGCCGGGAGATCGGCTATCCAGGCGATCGTGTCGGCCCCGGCCTCCGACACCATCCTGAGGCCGTCCACCGAGTAGTAGTGACTCTCCCCGCCGCCGGACCATGACGAATCGGCCGATACCACCTCGAGCACGACGCGGGCCGAGAGGGATACCGACCTGGTGCCGGCCCCGTCTGCCGAGAAGTAGGGGAGCCCCGGCCTGGACAGGACGGCCGCGAGGACCAGCCCAGCGATCGCCTGCATCAGTCCGCCCCCGCCATGAGACCGCTCTCCCTGAAGCTCAGGACCTCCGGGCCAGCGACTATGAAGTGGTCGAGGACCCGGAACCCGAGGCTCCTGCCGAGCTCGGAGAGCCTCGCCGTCAGGGCCCTGTCCTCGCGGCTGGCCTCGGCCCTGCCGCCGGGATGGTTGTGCACGAGGATGACCGAGGTGGCGTTCAGGGCTATGACCTTCTCGACCAGGTTCCTCGGGTGCACCGAGGCCCTGTCCACTGTGCCCATCTCGATGTCCCTCTCGCCGAGCAGCTTTCCGCTCGAATCGAGCAGGAGGGCCACCAGCCGCTCCCTCCGCTGCGGGCCCAGCCTGGCCGCCAGGTAGGCCTTAACCTTCTCGACGCTGTCCAGTATGCAGTCTCCCGGGGCCGGCCTCACGGCCCGCTGGGAGGCGAGCGTGACCATCGAGAGGAGGGTGGCCGCCGCCGGCCCGATGCCCGGGGAGGTCATCAGCATGTCGGGGGACTGCCTGAACACTCCGTCGAGGCTGCCGAAACGCTCGAGCAGGTCGGCCGCCTCCTCCCGCACGTCCTTCCTCGGGCGGGCGAAGGTGAGGAGCAGCTCGAGCATCTCCCGGTCGGAGAAACCCCTGCCTCCGGACTCGAGGAACCTCTTCCGCAGACGCTCACGGTGGCCCTCTGCGTTCCCGGTCATCGCTCGATGCGAACTGTGCGGGTGGGGAAGGCGAAGGAGAGGCCTGCCGCCTCGACCTGCCTCATGATCATCAGACCCTTCCTCTCGCGCATGGAGAGCCACTGCCTGTAATCGGCGGTCTTCAGGAACATCAGCACCTCGACATCGAGGGATGATTCGCCGAAGCCCCGGAAATGGACCGACCAGGAGTCGGGCTCCACGTCGGGATCGCTGCGCAGTTCCTCGCGCAGCTTCTCTAGGAGGCCTGAGAGCGCCGTCAGCGTCGTATCGTAGGTGAGACCGAAGGACATGAGCGTCCGCCTCGAGTCCCTGCCGGCCCAGTTGTCGACCACGTTCTCCACTATCTTGCGGTTGGGCACAGTCACCAGGGTTCTCTCGACGGTCCTTATCCTGGTGGACCTGATGCCCACGTCGGACACCGTCCCCTGGACCCCCTGCAGTTCCACGAAGTCGCCCACTACGAAGGGCTTCTCGAGGAAGATGGCGATGGACGCGAAGATGCCGCCGAGGGTGTCCTGGGCGGCCAGGGCGACCGCCATGCCGCCTATCCCGAGGCCGGCGACGATGCCCCCTACGGGGTAGCCGAAGGCCTGTATGACGAACACCACCCCGAGCACGAAGACCAGCACCCTGGCCGTGTTCCGGAGTATGGGCAGCATCTGGTCGTCGAACCGGGAGTCGCTTGCCTTGGCCGACACCGCCAGGCTCTCGGCCACGCAGTCCGTGATGCTCACCAGCAGCCAGACCACGGCACCGGTCAACCCGACCAGCAGAATCCTGTCCAGGACGGTGACCACCCCTTCCGAGACGGGCAGGGTCCTGGCGGCGGCGTAGCAGCAGAGCAGGAGGACGAGGCGCATGCGGGCTCCTTCGGCGGTTCAGCTCGGGGCGGCGGCGTGGGCGGCCACCGCGTCGGGAACGATCATGTCGCGGGCCACCCTGACTGCCACCTCCGGTCCACCCAG
>JAKLEF010000233.1 GCA_022703195.1 Candidatus Fermentibacterota bacterium
ATCCCCTGTTCGTCGGGGTCGTCGATCCTTACGTCGATCTCGGGGAGCGGTGGGCCTACTGAGCCCGTGCGGTTGGCGGTGTCGCGGTTGACCGCCACGATCGGCGAGCATTCCGTGAGGCCGTAGCCCTGCAGCATCTCCATGCCCATCTTCCTGAATCCGGCCACGACCGCGGCGTCTATGCCGGCGCCTCCGGAGATCAGGAACCGCGCGCGGCCGCCCAGCTTGTCGTGGACGGGCGAGAATATCTTCTTCCTGATGTCCCTGTCGCCCAGCTTCTCGACGATAGACGCGGCGAGGAGCCCGACCCTGTACTTGAGGCGCCCCGCCTTCTTCGCCGCGATGCCGTCCTGGATCTTGCGGTACATGTTCTCCCAGAGGAGGGGTACGCCGAGCACGAGGGTCGCGTGGGCGTCGGCGAGGTCCTCCGCGACGTAGCGCAGGCCACGGCAGAAGTAGACGGTGCAGCCGTGGCAGAGCGGGCACAGGAAGCCGCAGACGCACTCGTACATGTGGTGCATCGGGAGCACCGACAGGAAGACCTCGTCGTGCACGAGGCCGACTGCCTGCAGCATCTGCCTGAGGTCGGAGAGGATGTTCCTGTGGGAGAGGACCACGCCCTTGGCCGCACCCATCGTGCCTGACGTGTAGGAGATCAGCGCCACGTCGTCGCCGCCGTTGACCAGCGGAAGCTCTGTCGTCGATGCGGCACCGGCCTCCATGAGCGCCTCGAGGCTGGTCTCCGTCCTGACCGGCGAGCGCATCTGGAAGATGGGCATCTGCCTGCCGGGGTTCGCCGACTGCAGGTCCTGGGGCATCAGGGCGTCGTGGAAGAGCATGGTGGCGCCGCTGTAGTGCAGGATCGTGTGGATCTCGGGTGCGGGCAGCTCCTTGTCGATGGGGACGATGACGCCGCCTGCCCTTATCGTTGCCAGCATGACCGTGGCCCATGCGATGCTGTTGGCCCCGGTCAGTCCAACTACGGGGCGCTTCTCGATGTCGGTGAGTGCTCGGGCCAGTGTGTCCACGTTGCGGGCGAAGGCCTCGTAGGTCGTGGGGATCCAGACCCCCTCGGCCGACTTCTCGTACAGGAAGTTCCTGGCACCGTATATGGACGCCGAAGCCTGGAGCATGTCGGGGATGCTCCTGTACTCGGGGACCTCGTGCAGCGGACCTCCCGGGATGACCCTCTTCCTGGCGGGGCTGGCGGATCGCGGTGAAGCCATCGGTATCGTTCACCTCTCTGGCAGGGGTGCATGCAACGGATTCGATAATATCCGCCCGCTCGACCAATGCCAATGGGGTCAGGCTACTTTTGCGTTAACAAACCGCCCGGCAGGGTTGTTGACATGCCCGGTCCGGATGGTCTACACTGAAGACATGGCAAGATATCCGAGGCTCGTAGTGCCGGATCTGCCCCATCACGTCACACAGCGGGGCAACCGGGGACAGATGGTGTTCAGGACCGTCTTCGACCTGCAGAAATACTGCTCCATGGCCGACCACTACCTGATCCAGACCGGAGTCGACGTGCTTGCCTTCTGCCTCATGCCGAACCATGTCCACTTCATTCTCGTGCCTCACGAGGCCGATTCGCTCGCCAGGGCCATCCACAGGATGCACACCGCCTACGCCCTCTATTCCAACCTGGCCTGGCAGAACACCGGACATCTCTGGCAGGGGCGGTTCTATTCCTGCGCACTCGACGAGATGCATCTCTACAACGCCGTCAGGTACGTCGAGCTGAACCCCGTGAGGGCCGGAATGGTCGAGAGGGCCTCGAACTACAGGTGGTCCTCGGCGCGCGCCCATCTCCTCGGGAAGATGCCTCCAATCGCCCTGAGCGACGACGAGTCCCTTTCGGGGTGCGTCGGAAGCTGGCATGACTACCTGAACGACGGCTACCGTGACGACTTCTCGATGCTCAGGGAAAAGACGAAGACGGGCAGGCCCTGTTGCGCCCTGGAGACTTGCCATAGAATCGAGGAGTCGACAGGCAGAGCCGTTTTCGCACGGAACTCCCACTTGTCGCGAAATCTCACAGGATAACCTGTAAATCGACCCTGGCTGTAATCAGTTCACCATCATCGACTTGGAAGGGCGGTTTTGTGAGTAGTCTGACCCCGGTCGTCATTGGGGGAGGGCTGGCGGGGTGCGAGGCGGCGTGGGCGATGGCGCGCGCAGGAGTCGCATGCGAGCTCGTCGAGATGCGCCCGGCGGTGACGACCGATGCCCATGTCACCGGATCCCTCGCCGAACTCGTCTGTTCCAACTCCCTGCGGTCCTCGAACCCCGACAACGCCGTCGGCCTCCTGAAATGGGAGATGTCCCTGCTGGGATCGGTCGTCATGCAGGCCGCCTCGGGCTGCCGCATCCTCGCCGGCGACGCCTTCGCGGTCGACCGGGCCCTCTTCTCGGAGGCGGTAGAGAGCCTCGTGGAGAACCACGGGGCGATCACCGTGAACAGGGCCGAGGTGACCGACCTCCCGACGGACCGCAGGGTGATCGTCGCCACCGGCCCGCTCACGAGCCCGGCCCTTTCGCGCAGGATCGCCGGGCTGACAGGCTCGGAGCACCTCTACTTCTACGACGCCATCGCGCCCGTGATCTCCGACTGCAGCATCGACAAGTCCGTAGCCTTCCCCCAGTCCCGCTACGACAAGGGCGACGGCGGCGACTACCTCAACTGCCCGATGGACGCGGACACATACCACGGCTTCGTGGATGCCCTGCTCGAAGCGGAAAAGGTTCCGGCCAGGGCCTTCGAGAAGGAGCTGCACTTCTCGGGCTGCATGCCCGTCGAGGCCATCGCCGCCTCCGGCCCCGAGGCGCTCGCGCACGGGCCGCTCAAGCCCGTCGGTCTAACCGATCCGGCCACCGGCGCAAGACCGTATGCAGTCGTCCAGCTCAGGCGCGAGAACGCTTCCGGCACGGCCTGGAACCTCGTGGGATGCCAGACGAAGCTCACGTATCCCGGACAGGCCAGGGTCTTCCGCATGGTCCCCGGGCTCGGGGACGCCGAGTTCCTCAGGTTCGGATCCATGCACCGGAACACCTTCATCAACGGCCCGGCCGTGCTCGACGGGAGCCTTCGCCTCGTGCGCGACCCGTCGATCTCGTTCGCGGGCCAGATCACGGGAGTCGAGGGCTATGTGGAATCTGCGGCGTGCGGGATCCTGGCGGGCCTCTTCGCCGCAGCCGAGGTACTCGGGGCGGAACTCCCCCCGCCTCCGCCGGAGACGGCGCTCGGGGGCCTCCTCGGGCACGCCACGGGCCATGGCATCGCGGGCCAGCAGCATGCGCGCGGCGAGACCGTAGTCGGTTTCTGGGAAAACCCGGACGGTTTCCCGCGCGGCGGCGGCGGCCAGATTGGTGTTGCCAGCTTTCAGGGCTTCATCTG
>JAKLEF010000234.1 GCA_022703195.1 Candidatus Fermentibacterota bacterium
GGCAGGGATAGTAGAGCCGAAGAGCACCTTCTCGCGCTTCTTCGGAGCGCCGTTCATGCCCCTCCTGCCGGACATCTACGCCGGCATGCTGGGCGACAAGCTGGACAAGCACGGCACTTCGGTCTACCTGGTGAACACCGGCTGGAGCGGCGGCCCCTACGGAGTCGGCAGGAGGATGGACATCACCCTCACCAGGGCGATGGTCTCGGCCGCTCTCTCGGGGAGGCTCTCGAACGTGTCCTTCACCGCCGATCCTTTCTTCAAGGTGATGGTTCCCGATTCCTGCCCGGGCGTCCCCGACAGCTCGGTGCTGAAGCCGGAGAACACCTGGGCCGACGCGGCCGCCTACCGCGAGAGGGCGGGCCGGCTGGCATCGGAGTTCGCCGCCAAGTTCAAGAAGTCCTACGGGGACAAGAATCTGGATGCCAGCATCGTGGAGGCCTGCCCGGGGCTCTGATCCCGGACCCCGAAGCTGATGCCCGGCCCGGCCTGTCCGAACCGGACAGGCTGGGTCATTTCCCCTTTCGACTCCCTCCGGCGGCGTCAGGCGACGGAGGGGGAGCGACCGGATCTCCCGCCAGGAGGAGCGCGAGCGAAACCAGCAGGAATGCGAGCCGGGGACAGCGGGGCCTCCCCTCGAGAACCGCTATCTCCTCCGGGGGGAGGCAGTCGAGCGAGTCCAGCGGGGGTCTCCCGAGAGGATCCGCGCGCAGGCCGGGGCATGACAGCGTCACCAGGGCCCTGGGGATCATCCTCCCGGAGGCATCGGGGACGACCGCTATCAGGTACTCGCACCCGGCCGACGCCATGTCCTCGAAGCCCGCACCCGCATCCGGCCAGGGCCTGACGAGTGCTCTCCGCCCCGACGGCAGGAGCAGGTCGTAAGCGCCCTCCGCCCCGGGCGGCCCCGGCCAGGTCCAGGACGGGATCCCGAGGCCTCGGAGCCAGTCCCTTGCGTCTCCGGCGGCTCTTACCCCGTTTCCGGGCACCCGTCCCCTCTCTCATTGCCCCGGGAGGGGGGCGCTAGTAGATTCGGCAGAGTTTTTCCATATGCTTCAGGGAGAAGATAACCTATGGACAAGGAAACCCCACTCTACAGCAGGCACGTAGCCCTCGGGGCCCACATCGAGCCGTTCGCGGGCTATCTGATGCCGATCCGCTACGGCAGCGTCATCGAGGAGCATCTCGCAGTCAGGAGGGGAGTGGGCGTCTTCGACCTCTCCCACATGGGCGAGTTCAGGGTCCGCGGGAAGGGTGCGAGGGAGTTCCTCGACGGCCTGCTCACCAACAACGCCGACGTCGAGCCGGGCAAGGCCTTCTACAGCGCCATGTGCTACCCGGATGCCGGCATCGTCGACGACCTGATCGTCTACAGGCTCGCGGACGACGATTACCTCATGGTCGTCAACGCCTCCAACATCGACAAGGACTGGGCCTGGGTCACCAGCCACGCCGGGACCTGCGACGTGAGGATCACGAACGAGAGCGACGAAACCGCCCTGGTGGCCATCCAGGGCCCGAAGGCGCAGGAGCTGGCATCGAGGCTCACGACCGAGAACCTCGACGCCATCGCCTATTACGCCCAGGTGCAGGGGAAGGTCGCGGGATGCGGCGCCGTCATAGCGCGCACGGGCTACACCGGCGAGGACGGGTTCGAGTTCTACGTCCAGGCCGCCGACGCCCCCGCAGTCTGGGATGCCGTGATGAAGGCCGGTCAGGATTTCGGAATCGTGCCGGTGGGCCTCGCCGCCAGGGACACCCTCAGGCTCGAGGTCGGGTACGTCCTCTACGGGAACGACATAGACCATTCCACCTCCCCGCTCGAGGCGAAGCTCGGATGGGTCGTCAAGCTGGCCACCGACAAGGATTTCGTGGGACGCGACGTCCTGAGGCGCCAGAAGGAGGACGGCACCTCGCGTCTGCTCGTGGGGCTCAAAGTGGAGGGGAAGGGCATCATCCGCCACGGCACCGAGCTATACCAGGGCGGCCGCAGGGTCGGAGTCGTCACCAGCGGGAGCATGGCCCCCGCCCTGAACACCGCAGTCGGGCTCGGATACGTAGAGAAGGGGCTCTCGAAGGCCGGCACCGCACTGGAAGCCGATATCCGGGGGCGCAGGATCCCCGTCAGCGTCTCGAAGACCCCCTTCTACACCGCCGGCACCCGCCGGTAACAGGCTTTCCGGAAGGAGCGCAGGAATGAGCAGCATTCCCGGAGATCTGAAGTACACGAAGAGCCACGAGTGGGTCAGGCGCGGAGCCGACGGCACCCTGACCATGGGCATCACCGACCACGCGCAGGAGCTGATGGGCGAGATCGTGATGGTCGAGCTGCCGCCCCAGGGCGGGGACCTCCGCGCGGGCGACAGCACCGGCGTGCTCGAGGCGGTCAAGACCGCCGAGGACTTCTTCGCCCCCGTCGACGGCAAGGTGGCCGAAGCCAACGCCGCCCTCGAGTCCGATCCCGGCCTCGTGAACAGGGACTGCTACGGAGAGGGCTGGCTCATCAGGATCAGGCCCGCCGACGCCTCCCAGTTCGACGCTCTCCTCACCCCCGCCCAGTACGGGGAGATCGCGGGGGAATAGGCGCCAGATGAGCAGATTCACTTCGATCCTCGGTGCCGACAGGCGCCGGATGCTCGACACGATCGGCATCGGGTCGGTGGATGAGCTCGTCTCCGCCGTCCCGGCAGAGAAGAGGCTGGGCCGCAGGCTCGATCTCCCCTCGCCGGCCAGCGAACTCGAACTCACCAGGGAGGCGACCGCCCTTGCGGAGCGGAACCGGGCGGCAGGCCTGGTCTGCTTCGCCGGTGCAGGCGCCTACGACCACTTCATCCCCTCGGTGATCGACCACATCCTCCTGCGCAGCGAGTTCTACACCGCCTACACGCCATACCAGGCCGAGGTGAGCCAGGGCACGCTGCAGTGCATCTTCGAATACCAGACCATGATCGCCAGGCTCACCGGCCTCGACTGCGCCAACGCCTCCATGTACGACGGGGCGAGCGCGGCCGCGGAGGCCGCCCTCATGGCCATGCGCGCCACGAAGCGGAACAGGGTGGCCGTGCCGGCCTCCCTCAACCCCAGATACCTGGCCGTCATCGAAACCTATCTGGCCCAGGGCGGATTCGGGATCGTCCGCATCCCCCTCCTGCCCGACGGAAGGCTCGACATGGCCGCCGCGGCCGGGCTCCTCGAAGGATGCGCCGCGCTCATGGTGCAGCAGCCCGACTTCCACGGCATCGTCCAGGACCTGAAGGCCGCCTCCGATGCCGCGCACGCCGCCGGCGCGACGTTTTCGCAACGACTGCGCTGGCATGTGGTGCCCAACCTGTTGCCGCTGGCCTTCGTGTACCTAGGCCTGATCCTGCCGCAGGCGATCCTGGTGGAA
>JAKLEF010000235.1 GCA_022703195.1 Candidatus Fermentibacterota bacterium
AGGAGCCTATGAGTTCCTGGATCTCGGGGGAGGTCAGGAACGTCACCATGTTGGCCGCCATGGCGGAGTCGCGCGCCGCGGCCAGCGGGATGACGGAATAGACGTTCCGCATCGCGTCGCCGGAGCCGACGAGGATCTCGAGGTCGACGTCGCCCTGGTAGGCCAGGAAGGTGGCGATGTCGGACAGCGCATAGCCGCGCATCTCGTTGGCCATGTTGAGGGTCGGGCCCATGCCCGCGGCGGCTTCCACGTACCAGTCGCCGGCCGTCCTCACGTCCTCGTAGTCGTATCCGGCGGCCGCCCAGAGGCGCTGCTCCTGGGCGTGGGTGCCGGATTCGTCTCCACGAGAGATGAAGGGGACCGTAGCATTCTCAAAAATGGCCGTCAGCGCGGCCTCGGGGGCGAGGTCCCTGATGCCGGCGGGGTCGTCGGACGGGCCCACGATGACGAAGAAGTTGTAGGCGAACGGGGTCCTGGAGAGGCCCAGGCCTTCGGCCACGAACGGTTCCTCGCGGGCGCGGTCGTGCACTACGATGACATCTACGTCCCCGCGGGTGCCCCACTCCATCGCCTTGCCCGTGCCGGCATAGAGGATGTCGAGCTCGACGCCGTACTGGTCCTCGAACATCGGCTCGAGATAGGCCCAGAGACCCGTGTCGTACAGGCTCGTGGTCGTGGCGACGAGAAGCCTCTCGACGCCCTCGCGCGGGGGATAGGCCTCGGTCGGGGCCGCAGCGGTGGAGTCGACGGCGGCGCTGTCGGCCGGTACTGCCGGCTGGTCGGCAGGCGGCTGCTCGCCGCAGGCGGCGAACAGCAGGGCGATGGCCAGCAGGGCGCCGGCCGGGAGAAGCTTCCGGGACATGGACCCTCCTCTTCTGTCGTGTTGGACCGGACCGCCGGTCCCGCCGGCCCGGAGAGGGGGGATGGACGCGATCGAGCGGTGGAGGAGCCACCGGCAGCGGATTCGATCGGCGTCCGTTCCCTTTCCGAACACGGGAGGCGCAGGCGTTTCCCCCTGCACCCTGCCGCCCCGGCGTCCCTGGCGTGCGCTTTAGGACGAGGGGGTCGGGAAGCGGTCGCTTTCGCAAGCTATACTCCATGCCCGCACCGGTCGCAAGCGGTTCGCGCGGGGAGAGGCGGGCAGCCATATTACGGCTTCCCCGGGAGGCGACATGAAGGAACGCATAAGGAACTTCTGCATCATCGCGCACATAGACCACGGCAAGTCGACGCTGGCCGACAGGCTGCTGCAGGCCACCCACACCGTGACGGAACGCGAGTTCCACAACCAGATGCTCGACTCGATGGACATCGAGCAGGAGCGCGGGATCACCATTAAGAGCACCGCGGTCACCATGAGGTACACCGCGTCGGACGGGCTCGACTACGTGCTCAACCTTATCGATACGCCCGGCCATGTGGACTTCTCCTACGAGGTCTCCCGCGCTCTTGCCTCCTGCGAGGCCGCCCTGCTCGTGATCGATGCCGCCCAGGGCGTCCAGGCGCAGACCCTCGCCAACCTCTACAAGGCCATGGAGCAGGACCTAACGGTCATACCGGTGATCAACAAGATAGACCTCCCCTCGGCGAGCATAGCCGAGGTGATGGAGGAGATCGACCACGAACTCGGGCTCGACCCCGACGACGCCGTGCTCGTATCCGCTAAGACGGGGCAGGGGATACCAGGGCTGCTCGAGACGATCGTGAAGAAGGTCCCAGCCCCCCCGGGCGATCCGGACATGCCTCTCCGGGCCAGGGTCTTCGACAGCTTCTTCGATCCCTACAGGGGCGTGGTCGTACACTTCAGGGTGGTCGACGGCATCCTCCGGAAGGGCTCGCACATCAGGATGATGGCGCCCGGCGCCGACTACCGCCTCGAAGAGGTCGGCCACATGAAGATCTCTCGCGAGCCCTGCGACGCCCTGGAGGCCGGCGAGGTAGGATATCTGATCGCCGGGATAAAGTCGGTGGGCGACGTCAGGTCCGGAGACACGGTCACCGACGCCTCGATCCCCGCGTCGGAGCCCCTGTCCGGGTACGCCGAGGCGAAGCCCGTCGTGTTCTCGTCGATCTTCCCGGTCTCCACCGAGGACTACGAGGATCTGGCGGTATCCATCGAGAAGCTGAAGCTGAACGACGCCTCGCTGGTCTTCGAGAAGGTCAACTCGGCCGGCCTCGGTTTCGGTTTCAGGTGCGGGTTCCTGGGGCTCCTGCATCTCGAGGTTGTGCAGGAGAGGCTCGAGCGGGAGTTCGACCTGTCGCTCGTCCTCACCGCCCCTACGGTGCTATACCGTGTATTCATGAACTCCGGCCAGATGATCGAGATCGACAATCCCCTCCACTATCCCGATCCGTCGCAGATCGACCATGCCGACGAGCCCTACATCAGGGCGTCGATCATCATGCCCGACCGCTACATCGGCCCGGTGACGGCCCTGCTCAGGGACAGGCGCGCCGAGGACTACAAGTCGGTCTACGTCGGGAAGCAGCGCGTCGAGGTGACGGCCGAACTGCCCCTGGCCGAGGTGGTCTACGACTTCTACGACAAGCTGAAGTCCGTGACCCAGGGCTACGGGTCTTTCGACTACGAGCCATCCGGGTACAGGAAGGGCGATCTCGTACGGCTCGACATCCTCGTGAACCACGAGAGGGTGGAGGCGCTCTCGATCCTCGTGAACAGGGAGAGGGCAAGGGAGTGGGCGGTGCGCGCCTGCGAGAACCTAGCGAAGGAGATCCCCAGGCACCAGTTCAAGGTTCCCGTGCAGGGGGCGATAGGCGGCACGATCATCGCGAGGGAGACCATCCAGGCCTTCCGCAAGGACGTGACGGCCAAGTGCTACGGCGGCGACATCACCCGCAAGCGAAAGCTCCTGGAGAAGCAGAAGGAGGGCAAGAAGAAGATGAAGATGGTCGGATCCGTCTCCATACCCCAGAAGGCCTTCCTTGCAGTCCTGAAGAGGGATGAGTAGCCGCCGGGCTTGAGTCCGGGGGAGTATTCGACAATAATTCCCTCGTGTCCGGCGGTTCGAGGACCGGCCGGATCGCCCAGGGAGGTGGGTCATGGCAAAGAGCATGGATCGGGAGACCACCAAGAAGGATCTCAAGAAGGCGACGAAGTCCCTCAAGGAGAAGCGCGCCGACAAGAAGGCCAAGAAGGAGTCCAAGAAGGCGGCCCCCGTTCTCTAGAAGAGCGCATCCCCGCGGGAATGCCGTCCGAAAGCCCCGCAAGCTCACCGGACCGGAAGGGAAGAATGCCTGGCAACGATGGATGACAGGTTTTCACCTACCGGTCCGGTTTTTCACGAGTATCTCACCGAGGAGACCCGGTTAGGGGTCTGGCGCCGCTATTCCCACCCGGG
>JAKLEF010000236.1 GCA_022703195.1 Candidatus Fermentibacterota bacterium
TATGCGGCCCTGTCGCTGGGGGCGATCTATTCCGCCTCCCACGACCACATGCCATGGCGCTTCTACGGGCTGCCCGGGCTGTGCATGACGGGCGCGGGCCTCGCCTCCGAGGCAGTGCTGTTCGTGCGATGGATGTCGGTCGGCGCGGTGTCGCCCTACAAGGGAGTGGCCATAGCCGGCCTGTTCCTCGTGGTGATTGGCATCCTGCTCACGATAATGGCTTCACTGGCAGATTCCTCGTCGCACGCGAGGCACCTTCTCGAGGAGCAGACCGCCGAACGCGTCCGCGCCAGGCGCCGGGAGGCGTCGCGCGGCTAGCTGCGCAGCCCGAGTATCCTCTCCGTCTCGATGGCGATCATGAGCTCCTCGTTGGTCGGGACTACCAGGAGCTTCACGCGGCTGTCGGGCGCGGAGACGACCCTCTCCTGGCCCCGGCACCTGTTGGCCTCGACGTCGAGCCTGGCGCCGATGGCCTCGAGCCCGGCGCAGATAGTCTCGCGGATCTCCCAGCCGTTCTCGCCGATGCCCGCCGTGAACGTGACGGCGTCCACCGAGCCCAGGGTGACGGCATAGCCGCCGATGTACTTCCTGACCTTGTCGGCGAAGAGGTCGAGGGCGAGCTTCGCCCTTTCGCTGCCGGCATCGGCCGCCTGCTCGACGTCCCTCATGTCGCTCGACACGCCGGAGATCCCCAGGAGCCCGCTCTTCTTGTAGACGAGGTCCTTGACCTCGGAGGCCGACATCCCGTGGCTCTCCATGAGCTCCAGGAGGATCGCCGGATCTACGTCGCCAGACCTGGTGCCCATCATCACGCCGCACATAGTGCCGAAGCCGAGGCTCGTGTCGATGCTCCTGCCGCCCCTGACCGCGGTGATGCTGCTGCCGTTGCCGAGGTGGCAGACGATGATGTTCAGCCCGGACACGGGCTTCCCGAGGATCGCCGCAGTGCGCTCGGCCACGTACTGGTGGCTGGTGCCGTGGAATCCGTACCTGCGGAAGCCCCTGTCCTTGTAGAGGTCCCAGGTCAGGGGATAGACGTACGCTACGGGCGGCATCGTCTGATGGAACGAAGTATCGAACACCGCCACGTTTGGCACCCCTTCGAGCATCTCGATCGCTGCCCTGATGCCCAGCAGGTTGGCGGGGTTGTGGAGGGGGGCCATGAAGCTGTTCTCCTCGATCTCGGAGATGACTTCGGGGGTGATCAGCACGGCCTGTGTGAAGCGCTCGCCGCCGTGGACCACCCTGTGGCCGACCGCCTCGATCTCGTTGAGCGAGCCGAGTGCGCCGTGCGCAGGGTCGGTGAGGTTGCGGAGGACGAGGGACAGCCCGAACTGGTGGTTGGGGATGGGGAGATCGGTCCTGATCTTCTCATCCGAGCCCCTGCGGTACTCCATCCTGCCCTCGGCCAGCCCTATCCTTTCGAGCAGACCGCCTGCCAGCGTCTCTCCCGAAGTGCTCTCCACGAGGCGGAACTTGATCGAGGAACTGCCGCTGTTGATGACGAGGATCTTCACTCCTGGCCTCCACTGGTGGTTTGCGGATCCGATTCCCGCGCAAAGGGCGTTGATCCGCGATCATAAGGACGGGGAATCCCCGGGGCCAACCGGCCTGTTGCGCGGGGCCCCGGCCCGGGTGCCCGCCTCCCTGTTCCTCTCGACCTGGAGGATGGCGAGGAGGACGGCCCAGAGTGCGACATAGTTGTAGTTGGTCAGGAGGGATCCCATCATGGACGCCACGAGGAGGAGGATCAGAGAACAGAAGATGCCCATCGCCCTCGAGGCCCGTTCGATGTCCGGAGTGGACAGGAAGAGCCGCGCCGACTGGACCAGTGCGGTCCCGTAGATCAGGGCGAGCAGGGCGGCCCCGGCGATCCCCATGTCGAGGATGAGCTGCCAGAACGATCCGTCCACGAAGGACATCGTCCAGACATCGCCGAACTCGGGCTTGAAGTATGTGATCTCGGCCCCGGTGCCCCTGCCCGCCAGGAGCTCCGCCGGCCCCGCCCCGTCGAGGATGGTGGCCCACGAGATGATCCTGGACAGAAGGCCGATGTCGATCGGGAGGGAGTAGGATCCGCCTCCTCCGATCCTGCTGGCCATCTGGGCGGTGGAGATGATGCCGGCGGCCGAGACCGCGGCGACGGCGGCAAGAGCGGTGAGGGCCGACACGGTCAGGAGGGTGACGTGCCTCCCCATCCCTCCGGGGACTCCCCCCTTCCTGAAGAGCGCCAGGACCCATGCGGACGTGACGGCTGCCGCTGCGCCGCCCCAGAGCGCCCGGGTCGAGGAGATGACGAGGCAGGCCCCCATCAGCACCGCGACGGGCAGAGCCAGGGATAGCGGAGGCCTGGAGGGGCTCAGCCAGAGCCTCGTCAGCAGGATGAGCAGGATGACCGCGAACGCGTTGGCCTGCCTCGACCCTATCCGCAGACCGCTCGCATAGAGGTAGTGCACGCCCTCGCCCGAACCGGTCAGCCCCTTGATGAAGAAGACGACCCCTGCGACCACCGATACCGCCAGGACCGCCTTCCAGAACAGATCGAACCTGTCCTCTCCCGAGAAGAGCCAGAGCGCTGGGAAAAAGGTGGAATAGAGCATGAACGTCCTGGTGAGCGAGATCACGTTGCTCCGGGGATAGCCGGCGGCGAACCCCCTTGCGGCCGCGATGAGCGAGAGCGCCAGGAAGGCTGCAATGAAAGCGCCTGTCAGACCCGCCCCGGCGAGCGAGGCCCTTCCTTCGGCCAGGGCCAGGGCCCACAGGAACCCCGACCAGAGAAGGAGGATGTCGTCGGGGCCCAGCACCGGTATGCCCAGGGCGGCCTTGACGGCATCGAGCTGGCTGGCGGTGACGAGGATCTGGAGGAGGAGAGCGGCGAGCATGGTCCTGAACGAGGATCCGACCACCATGACGAGGACGAGTGCTGCCGCGGCCGCGCCTGCAGCCGGCAGGAAGGCGTCGAGCACGAGCCCGGCGGCCAGGGCGGCGCCGATGACCGCGAATCCTGCCTTCTCGAGGGTGCCCGGCTTCATGGACCCGTACCCGGCCGGCCCGGTCAGCCGACCTCCCGCCGCAGCCTCCCGGCTGTCTCTACTCCGAGCGCCCTGCACGAGGAGAGCACATCCCCGCCGGGCCTGAACTGAGATGCCAGACCGGGATGCAGCAGTTCCACCTGCATTTCCGTCATCGCCGCGGAGAGGCGGCGGACTCCCTCCCCGCCCCACCCGCGGGGGCCGAAGGCCGCCCCCTTGTCGTCGCTCAGCCGCCACGCGCCCTGGTACGCGCCGTTGGCGGTGGGGGCTTTCAACGTGATGGAAATGTCCGTCTTCTCGCCGACCGC
>JAKLEF010000237.1 GCA_022703195.1 Candidatus Fermentibacterota bacterium
CGCGCGTCCAACTACGGCCGCGTCAAGGATTACGCCCATCGTTGCCAGGACGAGATCTGCGTGCTGGTGCAGGTCGAGACCATCGAGGGCCTGAACAACCTCGGCCAGTCGACGACGGATCTCACCCTCGTCCTGAACGACAACGAGATGTCGATATCGCCCAACGTCGGTGCGCTCTCGAGGCACCTGGCCGCGCTGATCACCGATCCCGCGTACAACAGGGCAAGGGACGAGATATGGAACCTGCTGGGGCGCTTCCCCAACATCGGGGAGCGCATGCGCAGGGCCGGGCATCTCGCCGGCACCGCGCTCAAGAAGACCCTCGTCTCCAGGAAGACGATCTTCGACGACTTCGAGGTGCGGTACATAGGGCCCATCCCGGGCCACGACCTCGCCGTGCTCACCGCGGTGCTCGACCGGGCATCGAGGCTCAGGGGGCCGGTGCTGGTGCACGTCGTCACCCGAAAGGGCAAGGGCTACGAGCCTGCCGAATGCGACTCGACGCACTGGCACGGCATTTCGGGAGGTGAGGGGCGCACCCCCGGCACGACCTTCACACAGGCCTTCTCCGACGCCATCGTGGGCCTCGCGGAGTCGGACGACCGCATCACGGCGGTCACGGCGGCGATGCGCGACGGCACCGGGCTGGCCGGGTTCGCCGAGCGTTTCCCGTCGAGGTTCTTCGACGTGGGGATAGCGGAGCAGCACGCCGTGACGTTCGCCTGCGGGCTGGCCTTCGGAGGCCTCAGGCCGGTGGTGGCGGTCTACAGCACATTCATGCAGAGGGCGCTAGACCAGCTCATCCACGACGCCGCCCTGCAGAGGGCTCCGGTGGTCTTCGCGCTGGACAGGGCGGGGCTCGTCGGCGAAGACGGCCCCACGCACCACGGAGTCTTCGACATCCCGCTGACTCTTCCCGTACCATCCCTCAGGATAGCCTGCCCCAGGGACTGCGCGATGCTCGGCCGCCTCCTCGCGGAGGCGGTGGCCTTCGCCGAATACCCGACTGTCATCCGCTATCCAAGGGGGAACGGTCCCGAGGGCCTGCCCCCGCCTCCGCCAGGGACACCTCCCGGCAGGGGGGAGCTCCTGAGGGAGGGGACCGACCTGCTGGTCATCGCCTGCGGGACCACGGCCGGGCCGGCCCTCGGCGCTGCCGAGGACCTCGCGGCGGAGGGATCGAACGTGGCCGTTTACGACCCGATCTGGATCAAGCCGGCCCCCTATGGAGAGATCGAGGCACTGGCCGCGGGAACCGGCCGTGTCCTGACAGTCGAGGACGGGGCCTCCTCCGGCGGCTTCGGCGAGCACGTCGCCTCCCGCCTCTCGACCTCCGGGATCCCTGTCTCCGTCCTCGGGATACCCGACGCCTTCCAGCCCCATGCCACGAGGGAGAGCCTCCTCGCCGCATCGGGCCTCGACCGGGCCGGGATCGCGGATGCGGCCAGAAGGGCTATGGCATGAGACCCCGCGTGATCCTCCTCTACACCGAATCCAGCACACCCGCCCCCCCGGAGGCTGTCGAGAGGCTCTCGCAGGCCGCCCGGGCCGCCGGCATCGCCATCGCCCGTGCGAAGGGCGGCGAGATCCCGCGAACCGGGCCCGGAGAAGCCGTCGGAGTGATGCTCGGGGGCGACGGCACCATCCTCAGGGGGCTCGATCTCTTCATGGAGCTCGGCATCCCCTCCTTCGGCATCAACATCGGCCACCTCGGCTACCTCGCCTCGGCCGAACCGGACGAGATGGAGACGGCGGTCAGGAGGCTCGCCGAAGGCGATTTCACGATCGACCGCCTGCCCGTCCTGGTCGGGAGGCTGCCGGACGGCCGGGGCGTCAGGGCCGTCAACGACATCTGCTTCAACAGGTCCCTGTCCGGCGGCATGCTGCACCTCCTGGTCCAGTCGGGCGACGGGCCCATAGCCCGCATGGCGGGCGACGGCCTGGTGGTCTCGACTCCCGCAGGCTCGACGGCCTACGCGCTCTCCGCAGGAGGCCCGATAATCGATCCCGGCCTGCCCGCGGTCCTGCTCGTGCCGATATGCGCTCATCAGCTCTCCATACGCCCCATGGTCCTGCCGCCATCGTCGGTCCTCACCGTCGAGGCGGGATGGGTGAGGGGGGACGGACCCGTGGTGAGCGTCGACGGAAGGCCGGTCTGCACCCTCGAGCAGGGCGGGACCGTGGGGATCGAGCTGTCAGAGGGGCACTGCCCCGTCGTCAGGTTCGCACCCGCGAACGGCTTCTACGAACGGCTCGGCAGGAAGTTCGGCTGGGGGGGGAGGGGCTAGGTGCTCTGCAGCCTGAGGTTGCGGAACATAGCCACCATAAGCGACACGACGCTCGAGCTGTCCGAAGGGCTGAACGTGCTCACGGGCGAAACCGGCGCCGGCAAGTCCATCCTCGTGGACGGCCTGCTGCTGGCCCTCGGCGAGCGGGCCGACCACTCCATCGTGCGCCCGGGGGAGAGGCTCGCCAACGTCGAAGCCCTCTTCACCGACGGGAGCGCCGATGTTATCGTCAGGCGCGAGGTCTACGCCTCCGGCAGGAGCAGGATACTCCTGGACGACGAGCCGACCGACCTCGAGACGGTGCGTGCACGGATGTCCGACCTCGTCGATCTGCACACCCAGCGCTCCACGCCTGCTCTGCTCTCGCGGCGCGTACAGCAGGCCTTCCTCGATGCGGCGGCAGGATGCCTCGACGCCGCGTCGGAGGTCCGCGCCCTCCACGGGAGGATCGGCCGCATCGACGCGCGGATGCGCGAGATATCCGAAGAGCTGGGCCTGTCGGCCTCGAGGCGCGAGCTGCTCGAGCACGAGGCCTCCCTGCTCTCCGGGCTCGCCCCCTCGAAGGACGAATACCTCTGCCTCTCGGGCAGGAGGCGCGAACTGGAGAAGGATTCGAAGCTGCGCGAATCCATGTCGGCCCTGGCCGAACTCCTCTCGCCCGGAGAGGGAGGGTTCGCGAGGTCGCTCAGGGAGATCAGGGCGAAGCTGGAAGGCTCGCCCGGGCTCGAGGATCTAACGGCCCTCCTGCTGGAGGCCGGGATCGCGATAGAGGAGGCATCGAGGATCTGCGACTCCAGGCTCGGAGCCGCAGACGACGGCTGGGATGCCGCCAGGCTGGACGCCCGCCTGGACGAGTACGGGAAGCTCCTCGGCAGGTACGGCGGCGACATCGACCGCCTCGTCTCGAGGGTCGTCTCCGGAGGAGAGACCATCAACTACACCTACAACAACAACGGCAGCCTGACCCTCCAGGTCAGCTCCATTAACGGTACTACCACCTACGGCTATGACTACGAGAACAGGCTCGTAGTCATAGCCGTAG
>JAKLEF010000238.1 GCA_022703195.1 Candidatus Fermentibacterota bacterium
CCTCCGACGCAGGCCTCGTTGCCCGCCCGATGGACGGCGTGCTGACGGCGCTCTCGGTAAGGGGCCTCGCGAGGAGCCGCCTGGGCGATTCGGGCGACCCCGCGGTCCCCCGGAGTGCCTCGTTCTCTGCAGGGGTCTCCCCGGTCGAACGGCTGGGCCTCTCCGCGGGCCTGACATTCACCGAGGGGCTCGATCCGGAGCCTTCGTTCACGGCGGGATACTCCCCGACAGGGTCTCTGGTCATCCGGCTCGGCCTGTCCTCGGATCCCTCGAGGTTCGCACTCTCCCTCACGTTCGGCGCCGGCCCGGTCGAATTCCTCTACGGCCTCGGATTCCACCCCGATCTCGGCGAGACCCATTCCGCCGGGGTGGCTCTGGGCCGGGCGGCTCACATCCCCGTCCCCCTCGTGCGGGACATCCAGGCCCCGCCTCCCGGACCGGCGGCCGACCGGGTGATCGACATCAACACCGCCGGGGTCGAGGATCTCTGCTCGCTTCCGGGCATAGGCCCCGCAAGGGCCGAGGCCATAGTGGCGTACAGGCTCGAGCACGGCCCCTTCACTTCGGTCGAACGGATCATGGACGTCCCGGGGATAGGTCCGTCCCTGTTCGAGGGGATGAGATCCAGGCTGGCAGTGGAGTGATCCCCGGGATCATCCTCTCCCTTGCGCTGGTGACCTCTCCCGGTGAAGGCGACGTCCTCTTCAGGCTGGGAAGGCTGTTCCCCGACGCCAGCGGTTACGTCGACGGCACATGGGCGGGTGACCAGTGCTCGTTCCTCGACAGGGTGCGCTTCTCGCGAGGCGGGTTCGACATGACCGCCGTGGCGGAGAAGGACCCCGGGGAGGACTGGTGCGATCTCGTCACGGCGGGGGCTTCCTACCAGGATCCCGGTTCGGCCTTCAGTGCGGTCGGGGGCTGGCTGAAGGCCGATCTTGGATCGGGGCTGGTCCTGTCGCATCCCGGAGGCTGGTCGAGCGGCGCCGGCATCGAGGAGAAGCCTCCTTCGCTCCGGACCGGGCTCGAACCCGCGGCAAGCCCCGGATGCTCTGACGCCGAGCCCCTCCTGGGAGCAGGCGGTGGTTTCTACCTGGGCGGGATGTCGTGCACGCTCCTGGGTGCCTCCTCCCGCATCGACCCTTCCGGAGACGGCCTTCACCGGACCGCGTCAGAGCTCGCAGCCGAGGGTTCGGTCCGGGAGGATCTCGCGGCGGCAAGGATCGCCGGCGGCCCGATCGGATTCGGAGCGGTGCTCGGTGACCGGGGTGACGGCCTGTTCGGGCGTGCCGGGATCGATTTCGACGGATCGGCAGGGGCAATAGGGATAACCTGCGAGGCGGCGGCCGGGCTCTCGGGCAACAGGGCGTCAGAAGCGTTCTGGGCCTGCATGCACGAGGAGACATCCGCCCTGCGGTTCAACGCCGGGATCTTCCGCTGCCCGGGCGACTTCCCCGGGGACAGATCCTCCATGCCCCTAGGAGGAACCTGCGACATAGGGGCCGGCGCCTCCGCCGGGCTCCGTCCCGGGGACGGATGGTCGGCCCGCCTCACTGCGATGTGCCTCCTCGAGGGGGACGACTCCGGCTCGAGAGCCGATCTGGAGATCACCCGGAGGATGACCCCCGACTTCGACCTGGGCCTGCGTGCGAGGGGCTCCTCCGAAGAGGGCGCCGGGTCTTTCCGCATCGTCGCGACCTCCTCCTGGAGGCCGGCGGGAGGAACGATCCTCTCCGCGGCCGTCCAGCGCACCGGTCACGACGGCCCCGACGGCTCCCCCTGCGGAACCGGCGCCGAGACGAGGCTGAAGCTCTCGCTCGGTGACGCGGTCCTCAGGCTCGCCGCCGCGGGCTTCTCCACCGACGACTACGATTCCAGGGTCTACTTCGGTGAGCTCTCCCTCCCGGGAGACTTCGCATCAATCCAGCAGTACGGCAGCGGTTTCCTGCTCCAGGCCGCGCTCGGGCTGCCTCTCTCCGAAGGCTCCGAAATCGCCGGAAGGGTCTCGTATCTTCGGAAGGACTCGGTGGAGTCGATGGTGGAAGGCTCTGAAGAAACCGAAGGGGCTTCCAGGCTCGACGCCACAATCCAGTTCCGGGCTTCGATCCGCTAGGGCAGGCACGCCGCGGCTGCCGGACAGACGCCGAGCCTTGTCACGGCCCGCTGTTCACCTCGATCCTTTGGCTTGACACCAATATGATTTGGTGTAAAATTGGCGCCCGGAGGTACGGAATGCATGTAGACCTCGACCAGGTGGACTTCGTGACCGAGACTGCACTCACGATCCGCGAGAGCAGGCGAAGGACCACGGTCCCGAAGGAGATAGTCGACAGGCTGGGCCTGACGCCCGAGGACAGGCTGAGGTGGGTGCTGCTGACGGACGGGACGGTGCTCGTCACGAAGGTCAGGCGTCAAGGAGAGAGGGACTGATGAGGAACCGCAGGATGATCACTCTCGCGCTCGCGGCGGCGCTGTTCGCGGGATGCGGGAGGGAGAGGCCCGAGGGCACGCTCCGGGTCGGCTACTTCCCCAACATCACGCATTCCCAGGCGATCATCGGCCTGGCGAGGGGCGACTTCGCACGAGAACTGGGCCCTGACGCCGCGATCGAACCGATAGTCTTCAACGCAGGCCCCTCGGTGATAGAGGCCCTGTTCGCAGGCGAGATCGACCTCGCCTACATCGGCCCGAATCCCGCCGTGAACGGCTACATCCGTTCCGACGGCGCCGCTCTCAGGGTCGTGGCCGGTGCCACCAGCGCCGGAGCATGCCTCGTGGTACGCGGTGACGCCGGCATCTCCTATCCTGCCGATCTGGAAGGCAGGAAGCTCGCGTCGCCCCAGCTCGGCAACACCCAGGACGTGGCGCTGCGGTGCTGGCTGTTGGACAACGGCCTCTCGACCCTCGAGCAGGGAGGGACGGTCGAGGTCGTCGCGGTCCAGAACCCGGACATCTTCGACCTCTTCATGCAGGGTCAGATCGACGGCGCCTGGGTGCCCGAACCCTGGGCGAGCAGGCTGGTGGTCGAGGGAGGCGGGACCGTCCTCGTGGACGAGAGGGACCTCTGGGAGGGGGGCCGGTTCCCTACGGCATGCGTGATAGCCTCCACCAGGATACTCGAGGAGAATCCGGAGCTCGTCGCGGCATGGCTCAGGGCGCATGTCTCCATCACGGAGTGGGAGCTGGCGAACCCCGATTCCGCAATGGCCCTGGTCAATTCCGAGATCGGGAGGATGACGGGCAAGGCCCTCTCCGACTCCGTGATCGCGATGGCCTGGTCGAGGATGACCCCGACCTGGGATCCGCTCCCGGAATGCATCATGCAGAGTGCG
>JAKLEF010000239.1 GCA_022703195.1 Candidatus Fermentibacterota bacterium
CGTCGCAGGAGCCCGATTCGACCACGCACTGCACCAGGCCGTCATGCCGCCTGAGCACGATGAAGGCGCCCCAGGAGAGCCTCCTGATCCTCATCACGGCACCGTGCACGACCACCGGCGTCCCCTCGGGAGCCGCGGAGAGGTCCGCGGCTCCGAGGGGCACGGGGAATTCCTTCGATCCTATCATCCGCATCGGACAGTCTCCCGGCGGCCCAGCCGCCCGTTGTATCCCGGAGCGGCCGGGTGCCGGCCCGCTACAGGGATCTGCCTATGATGTCGAGCGCCAGGTCGATCTCCGAGGAGCTGATGTTCAGGGGCGGCCTGAACCTGATGCTGTTGGTGCCGCAGGGCAGGATGATGGCGCCCTTCTCGTAGATGCTCGCGATGACGCCGTCCCTCGACTTCCCGTCAGGCAGGTCCATGGCGCACATCAGCCCCCGGCCCCTCAGGTTCGAGATCTGCGGGAACCGGGCCGCGATGTCGTGGAGCCCCTTCATGAGCTGCTCGCCGCGCTCGCGCACGTTCAGGAGGATGTTCTCCTCCTTCATTATCTCGAGGTACCTCGTGGATCTGACCATGTCGGTCAGGTTCCCGCCCCACGTGGAGTTGAGCCTGCTGGATTCGTGGAAGACGTTGTCCGGGACCTCGTCGATCCTCCTGCTGGAGGCCATGCCGCAGATCTGGCTCTTCTTGCCGAAGGCGAACATGTCGGGCGCTATGCCGATGCTCTGCCAGGCCCACCATTCGCCGGTCAGCCCCATGCCGGACTGCACCTCGTCGAAGATGAGCATGAAATCGTGAGCGTCCGCACGCCTGCGGAGCTCGGCCAGGAACTCGGGCCTGAAGTGCCTGTCGCCGCCCTCGGCCTGGATGGGCTCGACGAGCAGGCAGGCGATGTCGTGGCCGTACGCCGATATGGCCGCGTCGATCTCGGCCAGCGCTGCCTTCTCGGATGCAACCGTCTGCTCCAGATGCTTCTCGAGCGGGAAGGTCGCGGCAGGGCTCTGGATCCTCGGCCAGTCGAACCTCGGGAAATACATGTACTTGCGGGGATCGGCCGTGTTCGTGAGCGACAGCGTGTACCCGGTCCGGCCGTGGAACGCGTGCCTGAAGTGGATGACCCTGCTGCCGGTCTCGCCCCTGCCGGCGGCCAGGTTCTTGCGCACCTTCCAGTCGAAGGCGGCCTTCAGGGCGTTCTCGACACCCAGGGCCCCTCCGTCGACGAAGAAGAGGTAGGGATGGCTCTGCGGGACGACCGTATCGGCGAAGGTATCGACGAAGAGTGCCATCTCCTCGGTGTAGAAGTCCGAATTCGACGGCTTGTTGACGGCCACTTCCGCGAGATGCCTCATGAAGTCCGGCTCCATGAGCTTCGGGTGGTTCATCCCGAGCGGCAGCGAACCGAAGAAGCTGAAGAGATCGAGGAAATCACGGTTCCCTTCGGAGTCGTGGACCCAGCTGCCGTGGCTCTTCCGCAGGTCGAGAACCATCTCGAAGCCGTCGGCCAGCATGTGTTTCGCGATGGTCGGCCTGACCATCTGAGACGGGATTCGCCTCATGGGGCACCTTCCTTCGGGAGCTTCGCACACCCCCCGGACCGAGACCAGTTTCCATCCTCCGGGGGCATGCCTGAACGAGTGGGGGCGGCTTCGCCCTCTTGAATCTTTCGGGCGCGCACCTCCGGTGTCAACTCCGCGTTGCAGTGCGATGGAGCGCGGTCCTATATTTTACTGCTTAAGGGATGCGGCGCAGAAGCCGTCGTCGACTGGCGTGAAACAACCGGAGGGACCCATGAATCCCACAAAGACGCTCGCCGAACTCAAGGCCCTTGCCAGGGAGCTGCCGTCCCACCGGGTGGCGGTCGTCCGCGCCGACGAGGTGGAGACCCTCACCGCCGTCGGCGAGGCGGTACGGGCAGACATGGTCGAGGCGGTGCTGATCGGCCCCTCGAAGGAGATCAGGGCCTGCGCCGAACAGGCCGGCTTCGACCTGAACGGGATCGAGATCATCGAGTGCCCCGACGATCCGTCCTCCGCCCTGAAGGGTGTCGAGGTCATCCGGGAGGGGCGTGCCGACGTCCTCATGAAGGGTCTCGTCGCCACCAGCAAGTTCCTGCATGCGATAGTGGACAGGGAGCACGGGATAAGGGGCGGGGGCCTCCTGAGCCATGTCGGGGTGTTCGAGGTCCCCACGTATCACAAGCTCCTCATCATCACCGATGCCGCCATGGTGATAGCCCCCGGCCTCGAGGACAAGGTCGTGCTCCTTCGCAACGCGGTCACGGTGGCGAACGCCCTCGGCATCGACAGGCCCAAGTGCACGATGGTCTGCGCCAAGGAGGAGCCCTACGACCGGATGCCCCGCACCCTCGAGGCCGCCCGTCTCAAGGAGATGGCCGGGCAGGGGCTCCTCGGCGACGTCATCTTCGATGCGCCCCTGTCCCTCGACCTCTCGGTCTCGATGGAGTCGGTGAAGATCAAGAAGTCCCAGAGCCCGGTCGCGGGCGATGTCGACGTCCTCCTGCTGCCCGACATCGAATCGGGCAACATCCTGTACAAGTCGCTCATCTTCCTGGCGGGAGCCGAACTCGGAGCCGTGGTGATGGGCGCGAAGTGCCCCGTCGTCCTGACCTCCAGGGCGGATTCGGCGGAGTCGAAGCTGTGCTCGATCGTGCTCTCCGGCGTAGTGGCATCCTTCCTGGGCGGAGGGAAGGCCTGAGCATGAGGGTCGCGACCGCGTCCGACCATGCCGGGACCGGCCTGAGGCTGACCCTTGCGGAGAGGCTCCGGGCGGCCGGGCACGAGGTGCTCGACCTGGGGCCCGCCGGGCCGGGTTCCGTCGACTACCCCGACTACGCCGGCCCCGTGGCGGATGCGGTGCTCGGAGGTTCAGCCGATCTCGGCCTCCTGATCTGCAACACCGGCATCGGCATGAGCATCGCCGCGAACCGGAGGCGCGGGATCAGGGCGGCGCTGTGCCTCTACCCGCTCATGGCCAGGTTCGCGAGGAGGCACAACGACGCGAATGTCCTCGTGCTGGGCGCCGGCCTCACGGGTGACTTCCTGGCATGGGAGATACTCGAGGCCTTCCTGGCGGAGGGCTTCGAGGGCGGAAGGCACCTGCGGAGGATAGGCAAGATCGACGCCGCCCCCGGGACAGGAGCCTGACGTGATCGACCTGGTCTGCGGGGCCAGGCCCAACTTCATGAAGGTAGATCCGGTGGTGAGGGCCCTGGGTGACGGGGCGCGAATCAGGCTGGTCCATACGGGTCAGCACTACGACCACGCCATGTCCCAGTCCTTCTTCGACGACCTCGGGCTCCC
>JAKLEF010000024.1 GCA_022703195.1 Candidatus Fermentibacterota bacterium
CCGCCCCGCACGTCCGGAGGCTGTTCGAGCGGTATGCTACCGGCCGGGTGACCCTGCGCGGGATCACCCGCCTGGCCATGGCCGAAGGGCTGGTGTTCAAGAGGTCGTACCGGGCGCTGCCCAGCGCGACCGTGCACATGATACTGCAGAACCCCCTCTACATGGGCGACATGATCTGGGACGGCACGCGCTACCACGGGAGGCACGAGCCGCTGGTCTCGCGGGAGCTGTTCGAGCAGGTGCAGGACGTCCTCCACGGGCCGAAGACCGAGCTGCCCAGGCTGACCAGGCACGACCACACGTACAAGGGCCTGATACGATGCTCCCACTGCGGCTGCACCGTGGGAGCGCAGCGGCACCCGCCATATGTCCACTACCACTGCTCGGGGTACAAGGGCAACTGCGGGGAGCCGTACCTGCGGGAGGAGGAGCTCGACGAGGCCTTCCGGCAGAACCTGGAGCGGATAGCCCCCGACGACGAGGCCTCCGAAATCCTACGCGAGGAAATGCGCAAGGGAGCCTCCAGGGACGAGGAATCGAAGGCCGGGGTGGTCAGGGGCTTTGAGAACGAGATCGCCTCGCTGAAGAGGCGTCAGGAGATGTTGTACGAGGACAGGCTCGAAGGCCGGATCGACACCCTGTTCCATGACACGAAGGCGATCGAGATCCGGCAGAAGGTCCGGGTGCTGGAGGACAAGATCAGGGCCCTGAAGGCCCCCGCTGGCCCAGACCGTGTGGAAGAGGGCATGGAATTTCTGAAACTCTGCAGAACCGCAGCCAGTGAGTATCCGCGTAGATCAGGCCCCGAAAAGCGGGAGTTCCTCGAAAAGCTTGTTTTGAAATCCACTTTAGGAGGCGGGACGGTCGATGTGACATTCCGCGATCCCTTTGATCTGCTTGCAGATGCGAACGCGGTATGGAAAGAGAAGAAGGCTGCCGGAGAGTCTTCCGACAGCCTTCGTCCAGTATGGTACCCCCGACGGGACTCGAACCCATGCTTTCGGCTCCGGAGGCCGACGCTCTATCCATCTGAGCTACGGGGGCACCGAGACCTTGTTTGTACGCATCCTTACGTTGCCCCCGCAGGCTAGATCGCTCTCGCGACTTCACTCCGTAAAGTCACTGTCGCTTCCGATCGCGCGCACCGCTCTCGCGGTGCTCAAGGACTGAGCTACAGGGGCATGAAAACGAGTTTGGATTATAGCAGGAAAGCAGCGATGCCGAAAGAGGCGGCATTCGTGTAAGGCCCTTCGGGCATCGTCTGAGGAAGTACTCTCCGGCCCTCTCGCGGTCCGCCAGACTCGGTACTCGTAGACTGGCTAGCCACTGCCGGACCAGCTGGTTCCTGCGGACGCAGGAACAAGCGTTCTAGCCCAGGGCGACCTTCTGAACCACCGGGCGGGTGCCGCGTTCCAGTGTGAGGACTGCGAACGAGGAGCCGTGGCCGCCCGAGGCGGAGCCGGGGTTCAGGAGGAGCCTCTCCCCCGTCCACTTCTCCTGCCACTCGTGGGAATGGCCGTGGATGATGATGTCGGGCTCGACATCGAAGGACTTCCTGACCCTCGCCTCGAGGTCCCACGGGGGGCCCCAGCCGTGGATCAGGCCGATCCTCGAGCCTTCGAGCTCGAAGACTAGCTTCTGAGAGAGCAGCCTGGACAGGTCGAAGCCGTCCATGTTGCCCAGCACGCCCCGCACGGGCGCCAGGCGTTCGAGGTCCTCGAGCACGAAGGACTCGACGAAATCCCCGGCATGGATGACGAGATCGCAGTTCGCGCATTCCTCGTACACCCTGCCGGGGATCCCTGACGCTCTCGTCGGCACGTGAGTGTCCGAGAGAACGACGATTCTCAAGCTAGCGGATCTTCTTCTTGTGCCGATTCGCGCGACGGCGCTTCTTGCGCTTGTGCGTCGCGATCTTCAGCCGCTTGCGCTTCCTGCCGTTAGGCACTTACTTGGCCACCTCTTCCTTGACGGCCCGCGAGGGCTTGAAGACGGGGACGAGCCGCTTGGGAACGACCACGGCCTCGCCGGTGTGCGGGTTGCGCGCCTTGCGCTGGTTCCTGCTCACTACCTTGAATGTACCGAAGCCCCTGACCTCGATGTGCTCGTTGGAAGCAAGGGCCTTCTTAACCTCGGCGAAGAACTGGTTGACCACGGTGGCAACTTCCTTCTTCGTAAGGCCGGTGGTTTCCGCGATGCTCGAAACGATGTCGGCCTTCGTCATCTCGAT
Source organism: Candidatus Fermentibacterota bacterium (assembly GCA_022703195.1). Taxonomy (GTDB): domain Bacteria; phylum Fermentibacterota; class Fermentibacteria; order Fermentibacterales; family Fermentibacteraceae; genus Fermentibacter. The sequence goes on from JAKLEF010000024.1 coordinate 2,231, forward strand.
CCTCCTGACCGCCGCGACGCCCCCGCGGCAATTGAACCCCTGCCGCCCTGGCGTGACGGCGTTTTCATGACACACCCGGCGGAATCGCACGCCGGAAAGGGGGACCTGGTGGAGCTGACGGGAGTCGAACCCGTGACCCCTTGACTGCCAGTCAAGTGCTCATACCAACTGAGCTACAGCCCCACCGGGAAAAAGCACCACAAGATAAGGCACTCGGCGAAACTGTCAAGTATCTGCAATGTCACCTTTTGGAGCCTGGAGGGGCCGGAAGGCTCCCTGGGCCTCGCCTCGCTCCAGCGGCGTATCCGTAATGCGGAGAGCCACTTCCAGGGTCACCGCCACGGTGCCACCGAAGAGGTGCCCTCCCCTGGCCTCGAATTCGTGGCTGCCGAGGACCGCGTGGACGTGGACGAACGGCTTCCCGTCGAGCATCGAGACGTTCCCCGAGAGCGAGAGAACCTCGTCGGGCCCGGGGAAGACCCGCCTGCGGTAGGCCGAGCCGTCGTACACACCCAGCTCGACGTCGGCCATCATGCCGACCCCGCAGAGCAGCACGGCTCCACCGACGCCCGTCTCGGCACACCACGCGGCCAGGGCCTCGGGGAAGCGCTCACCCCTGTCGAATCTCAGGAGCGGGAAACTCCCGCCGTTCAGGACCCTCAACCCCCGCCACCCCCTCCGATGCTCCCGCCGGCAGTCCAGCTGGGGCTTCCCGTCTCGATCGAGCCGTGCTCGCCGCACGGGCAGGTGACGGTGTACCCGTCTCCGCCAGCTTCCATGACGTATCCGTTTCCGTCTGACGGGCACGCGAGGGGTACGGTCCTGCCCGCGAGCCGGTCGAGTTCAGCGATCGAAGAGGCCCAGCGGCCGTAGGTCGTCCGATAGAGGGCCTGCTCGGTCGAGAGCGAGTTCATGTTGGCGCGGCACTGACGGGTCTCGGCCTCGTTCCTGAAGCCGTCGCACCCGGGGGCGACGGCGAGGAGCGCTGCAAGGGCCAGTGCCGCGATCAGCGTGATGCGCATGTCCTACCTCATGACGACGATGCGCCTGGTGGCCGCTTCGCCTGTGCCGGTCGAGAGTCTGACGACATACACTCCCGACGGGGCCTCGGAACCGTCTCCGCACTCCAGGTTCCACACCGCCTCGCCGGAACCGCAGGAATTGCTCACCAGGATCACGTCGACGACCCGGCCCGCCAGGTCGAGGACCTCTAACTTGCCGCCACCCTGGGCTATCCCCCAGCGGAACGACACGGACCCGAGGGCGGGATTCTGCGACGGCGCACCCAGGAACGTCGAGAAGGGCGACGGCCCGCCGCCTATCCCCACGCCGTACACGAGCAGGTCCTCGGATACCGGTGCATGGTTCCTGGCCCATCCCGTGACGGTGGCGGTACCCGGGGCGCCATCGATCGTCACGTCGATCACGGCCTGTCCGGCTGCGTTGGTGAAGCCCACGGCATAACCGGCGGGATCGTCCCACTCCCCGGCCAGGATGCAGACCCTGCCCCCCTCCACCGGCCCGGAGGCATCGGAGAGCGTCACCGTGACGGTCTGCGCCCCCACGTCCAGGTGTGCGGGGCAGTCCATCGAGAGAGCCCCCTGCGGCACCTCGCTCCACATGGGCAGTTCGGGGTCGCCGAACAGGGTGATCGACTTGGCGATCCAGTCATAGTGGGTGTCGGTGGGGATCAGGGGGATGAACTCGTCCCAGGCCAGCGCGTGCGCCGCGCCAAGGTGATAGACGCCGTTCACGAAGAACTCGGCGAAGAACTGCTGGTCGACCAGGTCGGACCACTGGTTGCCCGGGTCGGTGGGCTCGCCCCATCCGTACCGGGTGTTCATCATGCAGAACCCGCCGCCGTTCGGGGCGTTCAGCCAGGACTCGGCCAGGCAGTCGCACGTGTCGAACGAGCCGGCCAGGCAGGCGAGGGAGTTCCAGATGCTCACGCGGCCGTGGGCCGAGATGTTCGTGAGGCCCTGGAAGTCGCTCGTGGTGAGATAGCCGTAGGCGTCGCCGATCGAGACGAGCGTCTCGCTGCCGTGTCCTGCGTGGTTCACTAGCTGCATGCCGCGGTTGAGCATCTCCATCGACAGTTCATGGCTCTGCGTGCCGTTCTCCTCGTAATGCTTCACCACGGGCTGCCATGCCGGCGGGGTGTAGAGGGTGTCGACCTTCTCCTTGCCGGCCGAACCGGGGCAGAAGGCGGGGTCGGTCCACAGGATCGCGGTGGTGAACCCCATCGACGTGTACCAGGGATCGGTGTCGTTCGAGTCGACCGAGGGGATCTGGTAGGCCGTCACCTTGCCGGTGAAGATCCCCACCTCGGCCGTGGTGGAGCAGGCGGCCCGGCCCACGAGGTAGTCGGGGTGGTAGTCCATCACGTCCTGGCCTATCTCGCCCCAGATCCCGTCGTTGTCGAAGTTCCAGGCGTCGGCTCCGGGCGCCGTGTCGTTCATGTCGCTGAAGTAGATGTCGGCCGCGGGATAGTCTACGTATCCCTCGGCGGTGGCCCAGCAGTTGCGCGCTGGGACCTGGTCGACGTCGCCGCCCAGGAGGACGTACATGGGCGCTCCCTGGTCCCACACGGTCCGCAGGAAGTGCCTCATCCTCTGGGGTCCGTCGACGCCGCTGTAGTTGGCCTGGATGTACTCCATGGTGACGATCGAGGCCGGTATCCCCATCTCGGTCTTGAAGGCCGCGAGAGGTTCGAAGGCGCCCGACAGAGCCTCGGACGTGATGATGAGGTAGTCGCCGTAGGGCAGGTCGCGCGAATCGAGGATCACCGCGCCCGAAGGGCCGACGTCGCCGGGATTGATGACGGATGCCGCCACCAGCTCCCTTGCGGTGCTCTCGGAGGCTGCACTCCTCGCGGCAGGGGCGCAGCCGTCGGGATCGGCCGAGCAGTGGAGCGTGAACGTCAGCGAGGTGACGGCCGAAAGCCTGCCGGTGGCGGGGTTCCAGGAGAGGGGCCTCACCACGAGGCCTGCAACGGGATAGCCGAACAGGGAGCCTCCGCCCGAGAGTGACAGCACGGGGGCACCGGTCTCCCTCGAATATGCCTCGGCGTCACGGCCGACCGGCGAGAAATCCCAGGGCCGGGAGATGGGTACTGCGTGCTGCATGGGCCTTATGTCATGGCGCCCCGGGAGCGCCGTGCGCTCGACGGAGACGATCGACACCGAATCCACCCCGGTCCAGGGCGCCAGAGCGACCAGGAGAGGCACGGCCGGCAGGGCCGGTTCTCCGGGATGCCCCGAGGGGGAGGCGCCGGGGAGGGTCACCCTCTCGCCGAAGGCGCCGTCCTGGATCGAGAGATCGCCCAGGGGCATTGTCCAGGTTAGCGTCAGGTCTCCGGCTCCGCCGGCCCCGGCGGAGAAGAGCAGGACGGCGAGTGCGGCCAGGGCTGGGAACCTCATCAGTAGACCTCCGGACGCCTGTCCGACAGGCAGTCGATCTTCTGCCGCACCCGCGGCACCTCTTCCGGATCGATATCGAAGTCGCGCACGCCCGGCGCGACGTCCCTCCACTGCAACAGCGCCCCCGAAGGAGAGGAGACGGCCCCGCCGCCGCCGAACCTCACGCCGAGATGCTCCCCTCCGGGATTGCATCCTGCAGTGAAGATCTGGGCTTCGGCCGACCTGGCCCGCAGGAGGCACCTGAAGAGCTCCATCCTGGGCTCGGGCCACTCGGCGGGGACGAAGAGCATGCGTCCCCCCGCCAGGGCGAGGCGGCGGGAGAGCTCGGGAAACCGAAGATCGTAGCAGACCACCGCGCCCGCCTCCATCCAGGGAGTCACGAACGTGCCGGACAGCGAGCCCGGCGTGAAGACGGAGTCCTCGCCCATGAGCCTGAAGAGGTGGGCCTTCTCGGTGCAGTGCACGACGGCGCCCTCACCTGAGACGACATGGAGCCGGTTCACGATGCCGCGGGGAGTGGAGACGGGAAGGGTTCCAGCCACGGCCCACACTCCCTCGCGCTCGCAGAATGCCCTTACAAGCGGCAGGGGATCGGCATCTCCGTCCAGCGCCAGCCCGGGCAGCCTGTCGAGGACGTAGCCCGTGGTGAAGAGCTCGGGGAGCATGAACAGGTCGGGCAGGGGCCTGATCGAGGCGGCCTCGACGGCCTGCTCCTCAGCCTCCGGGGGCGTGCCGGCGATGTTCTGCTCCAGGAGGCGGAGTATCATGCCTTCCCTATTGCCTTTCCGGGTTGGAGCGGATAGCTTTCCACGGCAGTCTCGCGTCAATATACGAGGATACCGCCGCATGCGGACAATCCGGAAGGAGAGAGAATTGGCCTCCCCCGCAGTGAGCAGCCGTGCAAGGCTCATCCAGGCATCGCCCATCCGCAAGCTCACCCCCCTGGCCGATGCCGCGAAGAAGCGCGGAATCGAGGTCTTCCACCTCAACATCGGCCAGCCCGACATACCCACGCCCTCCGACTACTGGGATGCGATGAGCCGGAGGACCCCCCAGGTGCTGGCCTACGGCCCGAGCGTGGGCATACCCGAACTCAGGCAGGGCATCTGCTCCTACTACAGGCGCGCCGGCATAGACGTGCAGCCCGCGAACGTCATGGTGACATCCGGCGGCTCGGAGGCCGTGATCTTCGCCATGATGGCGGTGTGCGACGACGGCGGCGAAGTGGTGTGCTTCGAGCCCTTCTACACGAACTACAACGGGTTCGCAACGATGGCCGGGGTCAAGCTCGTACCCGTGAGCTCGAGGGTCGAGGACGGATTCCACCTCCCTCCCGACGAGGCGATCGAGAAGGTCATCAACGACAGGACCCGCGCTATCCTGATCTGCAACCCCAACAACCCGACCGGGACGGTGCTGACCGCCGGGGAGCTCGACCGCCTTGCCGGGATCTGCACCAGGCGCAACCTGTTCCTCCTGGCGGACGAGGTCTACCGCGACTTCACGTTCGACGGCCGCGTCCACAAGTCCACGCTCGAGCTCGCGGGCATGGAGGACAGGGTCATCGTGATGGACTCCATCTCGAAGCGCTTCAGCTCCTGCGGCGCAAGGCTGGGGAACATCGTGTGCAGGAACGCGGAGGCCATGGACGGGATGGGCAGGTTCGGGCAGGCCAGGCTCTGCCCCCCCACGCTGGCGCAGTACGGCGCGGCCTACATGTACGAGAACCTGCACGAGGAATACTTCGCCGACGTTGCGAGAACCTATCAGAACAGGCGCGACGTGCTTGTCTCTGAGCTCGAGGGGGTCGAGGGAGTGTTCTTCCTCAAGCCCGAGGGCGCCTTCTACGCCACCATCAGGATCCCTGTGGACGATTCCGACAGGTTCGCCGCCTGGATGCTCGACGAGTTCAGCTTCGACAGGATGACCACGATGGTCGCCCCCGCCGCGGGCTTCTACGCCACCCCCGGGCTCGGCACCGACGAGATCCGCATCGCCTACGTCCTCAAGGAGGACAACATGAGGACTGCGCTTGCCGTGCTGCGCGAGGGCCTGAAGGCATACCCCGGCAGGAAGGTGCGATGAGCGCCTTCCCGGCCAGGGTAGAAGGGCGCGATGCGGGCGATGTCCTGCTGTACGCCCTGAGCACGTGCGTATGGTGCCGCAGGGCTCGCCAGTACCTGGATTCGCTGGGCGTCGCGTACTCCTACATCTACGTCGACCTTCTCGAACCGGCGGAAATGGACGGGGCGGTCGAGGCGATGGCGGCGTTCAACCCGCGCAGGTCGTTCCCTACGATCGTCATCGGAGGAGCCAGGGTCATCACGGGCTTCGACGAGAAGGCCCTGAGAGAGGCCCTGGGCTGACATGGAGCCGGAGGCGCTGCTCTCGAAGCTGACGAACGAGGCGGAGGCATCCGGGTACTCAATCAACCCCGACCGTGCCTTCGCCCTCGAACTCGCGCAGGGGCTCGCGCTCAACACCGGAAGGTACGGATACCCGGCCTGCCCGTGCAGGCTGGCATCCGGCGATGCGAAGGCCGACCGGGACATCGTATGCCCCTGCGACTACAGGGATGCCGATCTGGACGAGTTCGGAAGCTGCTACTGCGCTTTGTACGTCAGTGCGGAGATCGCCCGGGGAGAAGGGAACGCCGCCCCGGTGCCGGAGAGGAGACCCGCCGGAGGTCCCTCCGCCGTGAGGGACACTATTCCTGACTCAGGTCTTCCGTATCCGGTCTGGCGGTGTCGCGTGTGTGGCTATCTATGTGCAAGGGATAATCCTCCCGGCATATGCCCGGTGTGCAAGGCAAGCAGGGACAGGTTCGAGATATTCATCGGGCGTCCTAGTGGGTGACGGCGTCGGGAGCCTCTCCGGAGCCCCCCTCGACGCATATCCAGACCTCCGACGGCATGCAGGCCGTGCACTCTCCTGCCTCCGTCACCCATCCCGCATCCACGCACTGCCTCCCCGGGCACGGTGACGACACGATCCTCGCCCGCCCCCCGGAGATCTCGACCGCCAGGGGGCCGAGCCTCCCCTCCACGGTGAACGAGGTGTCCCTGCCCAGGTCGAACGACGACTCTCCACAGGGCGAGTGGACCATCAGCCTCGAGGCGCCACCGGCGCCGCCGCCAGTCAGCGCGACCGTCAGTGCAGCGAGGAAGGCGTAGAGGACCAGATCGGCGGGGCGGAAGAGCGGCCATTCACGTGACGATGCCGACATCCCTGCCACATTTCATACAGCGCCCCGATGACAATGCTGCGATTCTAACGGAATAACCCGATCTTTCTATCAATACTGTCCCACACTCAGGGCAGAGGGTGTCGCATTCCCCGCCCAGGTTGCCGGGATACACGAAATCTAGCCGCTTCGAGAACGCCTCCACCGCCCTGCGTATCGTGTCCGGAGGGGTCGGCGGCCTGTCCATCCTGTAGCGCGGGAAGTACCGCGATATGTGAAGCGGCGTGGCGCGGCCGGCATGGTCGGAGAGCCAGGAGGCCATTCCTGGCCAGTCGGCCGGATCGTCGTTCTCGCCCGGGATGAGCAGGAACGTCACCTCGAGATGCCTGCCCGACCCCGCGATCCTCTCGATCGAGCGCAGGACGGGTTCCCGCGAGCCGCCGCACAGGCTCCGGTAGAAGCTGTCGCGCCAGCCCTTGAGGTCGACGTTCCACGCGTCGGTGACTTCGAGGAGCTCGTCCAGAGGGCCCGGCTCGACGTACCCGTTCGAGACCATCACGATGAACCCGCCGGCGCGCCGCACGAGCGGGGCGGTCTCGACGATGTACTCGAGCCACACGACGGGTTCGGTGTATGTGAAGGCGAGGCCCGAGCTGCCGCCAGAGACCGCCGCGGAGGCCAGGTCGGCCGGGGCGACGAGCCTGGTGGGGCTCTCCTGCTGGGAGATCTCCCAGTTCTGGCAGAAGCTGCACGACAGGTTGCATCCCGCAGGACCCGTCGACAGGACCATCGTCCCGGGATGGAAGTGATACAGGGGCTTCTTCTCGATGGGATCGGCAGAGATGCCGACGCACCGACCCCATCCCGGGAGGGAGGGCGATCCAGCCGAGAGGCCCCTGACCCTGCACCTGCCGAGAGGCTCGCCCGCGGTCCAGAGGCAGCGCCTCGGGCAGAGGAGGCAGCGCCACGCGCCTCCGTTCCCGTCCGCGTCCCCGGCCCGGGTCACCCAGCGCGGATCAGTCGAGGATGCCGTAGCGGGTCTCCCCGAGGCCTCCGCCGGGCAGCTCGGTGAGCACGAGCACTCCGGTAGCCCCGGTCTCGTCGGGCCTCATGGAGGATCCGGCCACCGCCAGCGCGGTCGAGAGGGCATCGGCCATGTCGGCCCTGTCGTGCATCACCGTGACCGACGCCGGAACGGCCGCCGGCCAGCCTGTCGCCGGGTCGAGGATGTGCGACCAGCGCCTGCCGTCCTCGATGAAGAAGCTCTCGTAGTCTCCGGAGGTGGAGACGGCTCCCCCGTCAGTCTCGATCACGGTGTAGAAACCGTCGCCGCGGGGATGCCGGACGGCGATGCGCCACGCCCTGCCGCCGCAGCGTATCTCGCCGCCCATGTCCACGAGAACGGCCCGCGCACCCATGCCGACTGCGAGATCGTAGGCCCTGTCCGCCGCGTATCCTGCTGCTATCGCACCCATGTCCAGCCCGGAGCCGGGCTCCGCCACCAGCCTGCGGCCGTCTTCTGAGAAGCGGCTCCATCCGCACAGGGCCAGCGCGGAGTCGACCGACGACGAATCCGGAACCGCGGGCGAGCCTTCGAACCCCCAGAGTTCGACCAGCGGCCGTATCGTGGGATCGAACCTTCCGCCGGTGGATGCCGTCAGCTCGCGGGAGAGCGCTGTCAGCCTGGCGAGGTCGGGCGACGGGATGCACGATCCCGTGGCGTCGAGGCGCCCGAGGGAGCCCGTGCCTTCAGGGTCGAGATCGCGGTCGAGAGACGCGACGAGAGCGGTCATGCAGTCGGCTATGGAGTCGGCCGAGGCTTCGTCGGCCACCACGATCAGGCCGGCGATGGTGCCCATGGCAGGGAAGGACCGCCTGACCTCGACTTCCGATCCTCTCCCGGAGAGTATCCTGTACCCGGCCGCAAGGACGAGCGACAGGACGAGGACCGCGGGGAGAAGGCGGCGCGGACGGACTCTGCTAGCGCATCCCTCCGCCATCGAGGGCCCTCATCTCGTCCGTGTGGTACTTGCAGAGATCGGAGCCGGGAATAGCCGGCCGGCCGCAGGTGCGGCACTTGCGGAGGTCGCTCTTCCTGACGGGCCTGTGGACCGGAGCGGATCCGGGGAAGACGATGGCCAGCAGGTGGAGGAACACGCCGAGCCCGGCCATGAACAGCGAATACCCCCCCACCTTCCAGATCGTCCCGTTCGCCGGGCCGGTGAAGAAGGCCGCCGTCCAGGAGACGAGGGCCAGGAAGAACATGATGTTGGCGAAGCCTCTCATATCCGCGCCTCCCTACAGAAGATCGAAGAAGCTGATGAGGTGATTGGTTCCCAGCACCGCCAGCCCCTCCTCCTCGTAGTCGGAAAGGTACAGCCCGACGGCGCCTGCCTCGACGAGAAGGTTGACCCAGCCGATGCCCTCGCCCGACGAGATCTGGCCCCATCCCGGGAGGATCAGCGACTTCCACGCCTGGCCGCCGCGCTCGACCGGCTCCTCGACGGCTTCGGTCACCGTACGGGATTCGGACAGCTGGAACGCGAGAGGCGGGCGGAACTCGAGGGGCGTGGAGGCGGTGCCGACCTCGAGCATCGACACATCGGCCATGGACCAGAACTGCTCCCTGTCCACGAGGCCCCTGCGCAGGCTGTCGGCGAGGCCGAGCGGGAACGAGAGCGAGACCCAGCTCATGTCGTCGTACGAGACGAGATCGAGCCTTACGTGGGTGATGCCGGTCGACGGGAACTCGGCGTCCTTCGCGAGGATGACGTCGAGCACCCTGTCGAAGGGTGCCGAGAGCAGATCGATGTCGAACAGGCTCTGGCCCTGGAAGGTCATGCCCGAGGAGCCCACGGTGTCGACGCAGAGGGAGAGCCCTGTCCCGCGAAGGTCGAGGCCCGCGCGGGTGGATATCTCAAGCGTGTTGCACCCCGGGGCCGGCGTGCCGGCCGAGATGTCTATCCTCATCACGCTGACGAAGGGATCGCCCTCGATGAGGGATTCGACGACGCCGAACTCGAACTGTGTCTGAGCGAAGGCGGGAACCGCCGCCAGCGCCGCGAGGATGAGGTATCTCAACGCCGCCCCCTGATCTGGTTGAAGACGCGCCTCCAGTTGGATCCGGCCATCCTGTGCACGTCGATCTCCTTGAAACCGGCGCCGGCCAGGTACGAGAGGATCGAGGGCCACGACTCGCAGCCCGTGATGCCCGAGGGCAGGTTCGTCACCCCGTCGAAATCGCTGCCGAAACCGACGTGCTCGATGCCTGCGACGTCCACGGCATGCCGGACATGGTCGAGCACCGTTCCCATCCCAGCGTCGGCCCCCAGGAAGTCGGGAACGAATGTGATGCCGACCACTCCTCCAAGGCGGGCGATCTCACGGATGTCGTCGTCGGGGAGGTTCCTTGGGATGTCGCAGCAGCGCCTGCAGTTGCAGTGGGTCGCCACGACCGGCAGCCCCATCGAGAGAACAGTGGCCCGCGACCTGTCGCAGAGGTGCGATACATCCACCAGGATGCCCGATCTTATGAGCCTGCCGGCGAGCTTCCTCCCGGCGGGCGTCAGGTCCTCGTCGGTGCCGATCCCGCCGCCGTACGAATTCATTCCGTTCCATGTGAGGCTCGCGATGGAGACGCATGCGAGCTCTTCGTCGGTGATCCAGCCCGCGGCGATGGATTCGCACCCCTCCAGCCCGAGCAGGACCTCGACGTCTGTAGAGCTGATGGCCTTCCAGGCGTCCATGCCCTTGCGGAATGCCTTCGCCGGATCCTTCCAGGCCTCGGCGCAGATGGCCGCCACGACCGTTCCGACACCCGCCGCCTCCGCCCTGGGCAGGTCGAAGTGGATCTGCCCGGAACCGCCGGTGACCCGGGAGGCATCGTCGGCCTTCAGGAGAGTGTCGACATGGGCGTCGAACACGCCGTCCATCCCGCCCTTCATCAGGCTCCCGGAGACCCGATGAGGGCCGTGAAACCCGATGCGAGCGTGTCGGAACCGAGTATCAT
>JAKLEF010000240.1 GCA_022703195.1 Candidatus Fermentibacterota bacterium
TGGATCTGGCCGAAATGCTCTTCGAGAAGTTCCGGGAATCCGGCAGGCAGCTCTTCCTCGTCGGAGGAACGGTGCGCGACAGGCTGCTGGGACTTCCGCCCGGCGACCTGGACTTCGCGACCGACGCCTCTCCGGACGATACCTCCCGCATCCTGCAGGGTGCCGGGATCAGGACCCTCGATGTCGGCCGGCGGTTCGGCACGATCACCGCTGTGGTCGACGGCCCGGACGGCGTGATCAGGGCGGAGATAACGACCTACAGGTCGGAGAGGTACGAGAAGGGCTCCCGCAAGCCCGGAGTGCGATTCGGATGCTCCCTGGAGGCCGACCTCCTCCGCAGGGACTTCACTGTCAACGCCATCGCGATGAGCCACGACGGCTCGCTGGTGGATCCCTCCGGCGGCGTGGCTGACCTCGCGGCGGGGGTGCTCCGGACTCCCGGCGACCCCTTCGTGACGATCGCCGAGGATCCCCTCAGGAGCCTCAGGGCGGCCAGGTTCTCGGGACGTTTCGGTTTCTCGGTGCAGGCCGACCTGGCCGGGGCCGTCCGACGGGAGGCCGGGGCTCTCCGCGGCGTTTCCGTCGAGAGATGGCTGAGAGAGCTCGACTCCATGCTCGAGGCCCCCGACGGCGAGGGAGCCGCGGCCTGCATGAGGTGCCTCGTGGATCTCGGCCTGCTCCCCGTCGTCCTCCCCGAGATCGCTCCCCTAGCGTGCAGCGACGGCGAGGATCCGGGCGAGCACCATGTCCAGGGCGTGTGGAGCCATACCCTGTGCGTCCTGGCGAAGACACCGCCCAGGCTCGTGCCGAGATGGGCCGCCCTCTTCCACGACGCGGGCAAGCCATTCCGCCGCACGGTCGACGCCGGCGGATCCGTGCACTTCCACGGGCACCCGGAGATCGGGGCCGAACTAGCCATGCTAGCCGGCGGCAGGCTGAGGTTCCCCAAGGCCAGGAGGATGGACGTCGCCGGCCTCGTACGGCTGCACCAGAGGCCAGCGGAATACTCTCCGGGCTGGGGCGACGGTGCGGTCAGGAGGCTTGCCAGGGATGCGGGGGACCTGCTGGAGGACCTCCTCGTGCTCTCCGAGGCCGATTCCTCGTGCCGGGCTCCGGATTCGGCCGGAGACAGGGCCGTGAGGCTCGCCGAACTCCGGAGAAGGCTCAGGATGGACCCAGTCGCCTCCGCTGGAAGACTCGTCCCCGTCGAGGTCGGCGAGTTCCTGGCGAGGGAGCTCGGGCCGGGAGGGGGCCGCGAGACAGGAGCGCTGCTTGCCGTCCTGGAGGAGATGGTGCTGTCCGGCTCGATCCCTCCCGATGCCGGACCGGAAGTCTTCCTGGAGGCTCTGGGGCGCTACCGGGGGCGGTCGTCCGGGAGCCCCGCGGAGAAGAGCGACGAAGGCTCGATCACGACCGACGGGGAGCCGTAGTCGAGGCTGACGACGAACCTCGCCAGTATTCCGGTGCCGATGACCCCGTCGCAGCTCGAGACCACGGGCATGTCGCCGAGGCTCCCGCACTGCCCGGCCGGGACCGTGAAGCTCCCCAGCGTGATGCCCTCCACCCTGAACAGCACCGAAGTCCTCGTGCCGCCGACACCCTCCACGGCGACCTCCGAAGTCTCCCTCCCCTCGAGGAACGAAGGGTGCGATTCCATGAAGGCGTCGGAGAAGTGGAGAGCGCCTCCGGCCCCCGTGTCGAGCACGAGCCTGACCGGTACCGAGTCCTCGAGGACGGCCTCGATCACGAGGAGGTTCATCACCCTCTCGGCCGGCAGCACGCTCGAACCGGGCGGCGGCGACCAGCCGGCCCGTTCGTGCAGCGTGACCGTTCCGGAGCCGTAGTCGATGCAGGTGACGAAGCGGCCGAGGAAGTCGTAGCCCAGGATCATCCCGATGTGCCGCCCCGTGGACGGGAAGAAGGCCTCGTCCAGATCCATCAGGGGAAGGGTCTGACCGGTGACCGTCGCACCCAGGGCCGTGTACTCCGGCACCTCAGCGAAGCCGAAGGTTTCGGTCCCGCCCACTCCGACCGCGCTGAATTCTCCCGTGGGCGAGAGGCCGATGCCGGCCGCGGCTCGTACGTCGAGGACCGTGGCCCCGGCTCCCGAATCGAGCAGTATGTCCACATCCCTCCCGCACACCGAACCGCGGAGGAAGATGTGCTGCCCTTCGAGCTCGAATCCGTACGGGGTCCCCGGCTGACGGAGGACGGCGTCCCCCGGGCGGGATGCCACCATGAAGACGCTGTCGGGGATGGGGATGTCGCATTCGACCAGTACGCTCGTCGAGCCCGTCACCTGTCCCAGGGCCGGTATGCTGTCGCGCGTCGAGGACGGGAAGAGGAGCCCTCCCGATTCGCGGAACCCCACCGGCATCGAGAACATCGCGAGCCCCATGGCCTCGGTGCGCATGAGCAGGGGCAGCCCGGAGGCTCGGGACACGTAGTAGGTGACGGGCACGCCGCCCGCCTCGAACGCCAGGGGGGTTGCGCTCTCCCCGGCTATCACGGTGTCGGGGCCTGCGGTCAGCCCGGAACCCCCGGGATCGAGGAATGCGTCCTGGAAGACAGTCATCCTCGCGAGCGCCGCCTGCGATCTCGAGACCTCGTCGCCGGCAGTCAGGGCTCCGTTCCTGTCGACAGACCAGACGCTGTCACCCGAGATCAGCAGATCCTGCGACACGGGGCCCACACGCATCGATATCCTTCCGGCGAAGGGCTCCCTGACCCACCAGGACTCGCTCGTCCCAGAGAGGCCAGCCATGTGGACGCTGTCGATGGTGTGGAGGGTGGAGATCGCCTCGAGCGCCTCCCGGCCGCCCAGGGCCCTCAGGTAGGCCTCCGCCGCCTCGTCGACCCCGCCTTCCGAAACGGGCCCCGAACAGCCCGCCGCCATCAGCAGGGCGGCCCCTGCAGCGAGATGAACCCTCAAGTCTCTCTCCAGTCCGCCGGCATGTCACCGGCCTCCGGGGATGAACGGCAGCCTGCCCGCCCCCGCGGATTCGAGGAGCGCGAACAGGATGCCGCTCCTGTCGGCCCCGGCGAACGCGGCCGACAGGGTGATGCCGATGTCGGCCTCCCGGCCGGCGTGGTAGACGCTGAGCTCGTGCCCGCGGGCGGCGCCGAGGTCCCAGAGCGGGATGACGTCGCACGGACAGTGACCGATGGCGCGCAGGCTGTCGGTTCTGAACAGAAGGGGGTCGACCGGCAGGCCGGGGACCGGCTCGAAGACGAAGGTCATGCGGAAGGCGGTGAGGGGGGTGCGGATGCGGTACTGGACGCCGGAGTACAGCTCGCTGACCCAGCC
>JAKLEF010000241.1 GCA_022703195.1 Candidatus Fermentibacterota bacterium
CAAGCCCCACACCCCCCTCCAGTGGTGCGGCCAGCTCCCGCCCGCAGAGGTGAGGAGGAGGATATCGACGGTGCGTTCCATGGCGAGGCGCTTCACGGTCGGGTCCAACGATCCCGACGTCGCCTTCCTCGAGGGGCTCCTGGGCCTGGGTGACGATTCCGCGACTCCCGCCCTGATGGAGGAGGCGCTCTCGCTCGGGGCCGGATTCGAAGGCTGGCGAGAGCATTTCAAGCGCGACCTGTGGACCTCGTGCGCCGATCGGCGGCCTGAACTGATCGACAGGCTCAGGGAGGGGACGGATCCGTCGACCGATCCTCCGTGGTCTTTCGTCGAGGCCGGTTCCTCCGTCGAGTTCCTCAGGGAGGAGCACCGGAGGTTCCTCGAGGGAACCCCCACGCCCGACTGCAGGGAGTCGGGGTGCCATTCCTGCGGCGCATGCGCGGTTTCGGCCGATCCGGCAGATCGCAGGGCGACGGATCCCATCCGCGCCGCCGCGTGCGCGCCGGCCCCGTCCCGCGGGGCTGCCGGAGGGGCCGCATCCCGTTCGACGGATGCCGTTGCGGCGACTCTGAGGGTGCGCTTCGGCCGGGCCGGGCTCTCCAGGTTCACGTCGCAGCTCGACCTCACGCGCCTTTGGATGCGCACCGCGAGGCGTTCCGGCCTTCCCGTCGCGACGACCCGGGGCCATGTCACCAGGCCGCGCCTGAGGTTCGGCCCCGCCCTGCCACTCGGTTTCGAGAGCGTGAGCGAGTATATTGACATACTTCTCGCAGACGGGTTCACACTGCGGGATCCCTTCGACCTGGGCCGGTTCCTGCCCGCCGGATTCACGGTGACCGGAGCCAGGCTGGTCGAGGGGCGCATGCCTTCGCCCGAGGGCGAGGCCGTGACCGCTTCGTACCGGCTTTTCTGCGGCAGGCATGCCCCGGATGCGGAGGTCCTCCTCCGCGGTGCGGAGGGGCTCGCTGGCCTAGAGGCCGTGGATGATGGTTCCATCGATGTCGTGGCGGCGCTCGGAAGCCCCGCCTCGCGACCCGACAGGATACTTGCGGCAGCGACGGACATGGGTGACATGCGGCTCCTGGTCAGGAGGACCGGGATCTGCGGCACCCTCGACGGATGCCCCGTCCCGCTGCTGTCGATGCATGAAGGAGTTGATCTGGTTTGAAGATCGAGTTCATCGTCAACGCCCATCCCGACGTGACGCGCATAGCGGTCATGGAGGACGGGCGACTGATGGAGCTTATCGTCGAGAAATCCGACGAGAAGCGGATCGTGGGGAACATCTACCTCGGAAGGGTGAACGCCGTCCTGCCCGGGATGCAGGCGGCCTTCGTGGACATCGGGATGGAGCGTAGCGCCTTCCTCCACGTGTCCGACGTGAGGACGGGCGTCGTCGACGCGAAGGGCTTCGCCCAGTCGCTCGTCGACGAGAAGCCGCTGACGGCCGAGGAGACCGGCAGGCCCATAGAGGACCTGATAAAGCGCGGCCAGGAGGTTCTGGTCCAGGTCACGAAGGAGCCGATCGGCACCAAGGGGGCAAGGGTCAGCAGCAGGATCTCCATCGCCGGCAGGTACGTGGTGAGCATGCCCGGGGATCCCGTTGCCGGGGTCTCGCGCAAGATCGGCGACAGGAAGGAGCGCTCCCGGCTCAGGGAGATCGTAACGAAGGTCAGCAGCGAGGGATTCGGGATAATCGCACGGACCGCCGGGACCGACCAGAGCGAGGAGGCCTTCAAGGCCGACATCGAAAGGATCGTCGAGCGCTGGAAGGAGATAGGCGCGCTGGCAGTCAAGTCGCGCGCGCCCATGCTCCTGCACCAGGAGCACGACGTGGTCACGATGACGATCCGCGACCTCGTGTCCACCGACATGACGCTCTTCGTAACCGACTCCAAGGAAGTCTACACAGCCGCCAGGAACTACCTCAAGAAGCTCTCGCCTGAGCTGGCCGGCAAGATCAGGCTCTTCCGGGGCAGGACCCCGATCTTCGAGCACTACGGGATCGAGCAGGAGATGACCGGCATCACGGACCGGGAGGTCGAGCTCAAGTCCGGCGGTGCGCTCGTCATCGACCAGACCGAGGCTCTCGTGGCGGTCGACGTCAACACCAGGCGGTACGTGGGCAGGAAGAGCCAGGAGAACACGATCCTCAAGACGAACCTCGAGGCCGCCAAGGAGGTCGCCCGACAGCTCCGTCTGCGCGACATCGGCGGCATCATCGTCATCGACTTCATCGACATGGCGAAGCGGGAGAACCGGGCCGCTGTGCTGGCCAGGCTCGAGCACGAACTGGCACTCGACCGCACCAAGTCCTATGTGGTCGAGATCTCACCGCTCGGGCTGGTGGAGATGACCCGCAAGCGCGTGCGGCCGAGCCTCGCCCAGTCCCTGTCGGAGCCCTGCAGCCGCTGCGGGGGCAGCGGGAGGGTGCTCTCGCCCCTCTCGGCATCCATCAGGCTCGAACGCCTCCTGGAGAGGGTCTCGGCCCGCAAGACCCATAAGAGCCTCGTCATATCGGTCCATCCCGAGCTCGCGGCCTACTTCATGGAGGAGGACGGCAGGAGGTTCGAGTACCTTACGGGCAAGGCCAGGCTCGAAATCGAGCTGCACGAGGACCAGCGGCTCCGGGTGGACGAGTTCAGGGTCTACTCACTGGATTCGCACGAGGAGATCACGAAGGAGTTCCTTCAGTAGCACCGGTGGCGGCGGGTTGACCATGAGCCGCCCCCGGACCTATAAACGCGGTTGTTTCGACACAGGATTGATAGCGGAGGTGTATCTTGTACGCTGTAATCGAGACGGGTGGACTCCAGTACAGGGTCGAGCCCGGCATGAAGCTCTCGGTCGGGAAGCTCCCCGGCGGCGAGGGTGAAGACGTTTCCTTCGACAGGGTGATGCTAGTCTCCGGCACCGCCGGCATCCGTATCGGGAACCCCGTTCTCGACGCCACTTCGGTCAGGGCACGCATCCTCTCCCACGGCAGGGGGCCCAAGGTCACGGTCTTCCACCGCAAGAGGCGCAAGGGCCACGAGAAGCGCACCGGCCACAGGCAGGACCTCACGAATGTGGAGATCACCGAGATAATCGGAGGCTAGCCCGTGGGCGCACTTCTGTCCGGCAGGGATCTCGCCCGCAGGATAGAGGCAGGCGTCATCGCGAGTTCGGCCCGGTGGGGAGCAACCCCTCCGGGCCTTGCCGTCATCCTGGTCGGCGACGACCCGGCCAGCGCGGTCTACGTACGCAACAAGATCAAGGCCTGCGCGGACACCGGCGTGCAC
>JAKLEF010000242.1 GCA_022703195.1 Candidatus Fermentibacterota bacterium
CGGGGGTGGCCTGCGCCGATCTCACATGGGTCATGGACGTCAGGAGGTCCCACTCCCCGACCTCCGGCGATGCCGTGAGGATGACGAGGGCCAGGGCCGGCAGGGTCATCGGGAGAGCCAGGGGAACTTGAGGCGCCAGACCATCCAGACCGCTTCCCAGACGATGCTCCTGGTCATCTTGGAGGTGCCCGCGTGGCGGTCGACGAAGATGATGGGCACTTCGACCACGCTGCATCCCGCCTTCGCCAGCTTGTAGGTCACCTCGATCTGGAACGAGTAGCCGTCCGAGCGGATGCCGTCGAGGTCGAGCTTCGCTAGGGCTTCCCTCCTGAACGCCTTGAATCCGCCGGTGGCGTCGGTGACGGGCAGGCCTGTTATCAGACGGGTGTAGACGTTGGCGAAATAGGACAGCAGGAGCCTGGAAAGCGGCCAGTTGACCACGTTCACGCCGCTGCAGTACCGCGAGCCCAGGGCGAAGTCGTGGTCGGCAAAGGCCGCCGTCAGCTCGGGCACCTTGCCGGGGTCATGGGAGAAGTCGGCATCCATCTGGATTATGGGATCGTACCCGTGCTCGAGCGCCCAGCGGAAGCCCGCGACGTAGGCCTGCCCGAGACCCCTCTTCTGGGGCCTTGTCAGGAGGTGGACCCTGCCTGTGTGCTCGAATTCGCGGACTGCGTCGCCCGTGCCGTCCGGGCTGCTGTCGTCGACGACGAGGATGCAGGGAGAGCCGGGCAGGTCGAGAATGGCGGGTATGAGCCGCCTTATGTTGGATATCTCGTTGTAGGTCGGGACGACGGCCAGAGGCCTCATCAAGCCAAGCCTCCTTGAGGGGTTCCGGTATGAGTATAAACCCCGGGACCGGATGCCTGCCATGCGGCGGGACGGCCCGATCTTCGAATATATGGCCTGATACTGGAGGGGGCAGATGAAGTTCCATCACTTCTTCCCGCTGATGGCGGGAATGCTGTCGGCTGGCGCGGAGGCCGGCTGGGCGGCCCTTCCGCTGGTCAGCTACTCCTCCGGGTCGGGCTTGCTCTACGGAGGCAGGTTCGAGGCGGTCACGGGCGGGGCGTCTCCCGCCTCGTTCTCCATGACTGCCTACGGCACCACCCGCGGCGGCCAGTACGAATCCTTCGGCGTGAGGCTCCCGGCGGCGGGGAACTCCTGGTACATCACGGGCAGCCACGACCAGAGGCTCGGGAGGGAGTTCTACGGCTGGGGCAACTCGGGCGATCCGGACTCCAGCCTCGAGTACGACAGGGAGAGGGACGCCGTCGCCATCGGACGCGTGCAGACCCTCGGCCCGGTGGAGGTCAGGCTCGGCGCCGAGGTGCGCCATTCCTCCGCCTTCGGATTCGAGGAGGGCGTACTCTAGAGCGGGCTGCCGGGCCTCCTGGCATCCTCCGAGTGGACAGCGGGGCCGTCGGTGGAGATCGAGTCGGGCTCGTGCCCGATCCCGGTCTGGGAGGACATCCGGCTCCGCTTCGACTGGCAGCGCGGAGAGGGAGCGGAGTACTGGACCGGAGACCTGGAGAGGGTGGCCTACGTGCCGCTGGGCGGAGATGCGCTGCTCGCTCTCAGGTACGACCTGGCGCACCATCACGGCGCCGATGCCACGCCCCTCCCCTACCTTCCTTTCCTGGGTCCGGACCGGCTCCTGCGGGGATACGCAGACGACAGATTCTCCGGATCGTGGATCACGGTGGCCAACATCGAGCTCCGGAGGCCGCTCTTCGATCTCGCGGCCGACCCCTCGACCGGACAGCCGATCGCGACTGTCGGGGCGGCCCTGTTCGGGGATGCAGGACAGGCGTCGGACAGTTTCGACGGGATAAGATGGGACCGCTGGCATCCCGACGCGGGGGTCGGGCTCTCCCTCACTGTGGAAGGAATCGCGGTCAGGCTCGACCTGACGGCCCTGTCGCCCGAGGGCTTCCACATGGGGATGTCCCTGGGCTCAGGGGAGTTCTAGGAGCCGGTACACCCCGGGTCGGATCCGAAGAGGGCCTCCTCGAAGGCCCTGCCGTCGGCGACCGGCACCTTCTCGAGCCAGCGCCCGAGCCTTCCGAACCTGTGGAGCAGGCTGTACGCGAGCACGCTTCGAGCCGTCCCGGGGCTCCTCGGGAGCCCGTAGCCGGACAGCAGGCTCCAGGTGAGGTCCGGTTCCCCGAAGCACATGTAGAGGAGAGGGGCTCCGAACTCGTACAGGGGATGCCCGGACATGGCGTCGCCGAAGTCGATGAGCCCCGAGAGGCGGATGCCTTCGCCGTCGCGCAGGGCGAACACATGGTCCCAGGTGACGTCCGCGTGGAGGAGCACCGGCTCGAAGGGGTCCTCATCGAGGTGCGCGCGGTCAACCATCCAGTCCCTCCACCCGGCGGACGGCGGGTCGTTCCGGGATTCCAGCGTGGCTTCCAGGCCGGATGCGAATGCGGGCCAGTCGGTCTGCAGTTCAGGAGGAACCGGGGTCCGGTGGAGATCGCGCAGCTGGCGGCCGAGGTCGTGCAGCAGGGTTTCCTTTTCTCGGCGACTGAGTTCCGGCCACAGTTCCCTGGCCGGCCTGCCCGCGATCCTCGTGGTGACGAGATAGGGCCAGCCCTCCAGGGTCCCCTCGTGGATTATCGCGGGGAAGGGCCCGCCACCGATGGCATGCAGCGCCGCATGCTCGGCTTCGAAGTCCTCCGGCCAGGGGGGTGCGAACACCTTGATCGCCATCCCGGGGAGCAGGAAGACCAGATGGGTCCCCGAATCCGCCCTCGAGAGGCCCTTCGCCGGGATCCCGTGCCTGCGGCAGATCTCCGCCGCCGCAGGCACGAAATCGTACATGCTCTTCGCCTCGAGGTAGAAGGCGGGGTCGGCCGCCTCCGGGAGGAGCCCTCCCCTCACTCGACCACGATCGGCTGCATCAGGTACAGCGGCCCGTCCAGGGCCGACACCTGCTCCAGCAGGTTCTCCAGATCAAGCACCGATGCGCCGCCGAACGGGCTCAGGCTCAGGCCCTCGAACAGGCCCGGCCTGGGATGGACTTCCACGACGGGCACCCAGCCGGCATCCAGTCCGGCCATGCCGGCCGCGCAGCTCACCGCGTCCGCGAGCCCTCCGATCCTGTCGACAAGGCCGATCTCCACGGCGTCGGAGCCGGACCAGACGCGACCCCGGCCGATGGAGTCGACCTGCGCCTGGGTCATCCCCCGGCCTTCCGCCACCCTGCGGGTGAACAGGTCGTAGAAGTTCCCGACCGTCTCCTCGACGTTCTCCCTCTGGGCGTCCGTG
>JAKLEF010000243.1 GCA_022703195.1 Candidatus Fermentibacterota bacterium
TCCGTCATCGTCAGCGGTCAAAAGAGAGGGGCAGGATGGTGACCGGCCGGCAGAAAGATGACGGGATGGCCGGGCAGGCCCCGGGACGAGCTACAGACCGCCGGAACAGCCGAGGCCGAGCGAGGATGGCGGGCGTCTACGCGCTGATAATAGCGGCAGGCATCGCCGTTTTCATGCTGATACGTGACCGGGGCGAACAGCTCACTGCGCTGCCCGAAATCGGCCTCCCGGCGTCGACCGTCCTGGTCCCCCCTGATGCGGACATGCTCTTCCACGTGCTCCTCGCCCTTACCGTCATCATCATCACTGCCCGCCTCATGGGATTCCTCTTCAACCTGATGAAGCAGCCGGCCGTCATCGGAGAGATAGTCGGAGGGATACTCCTGGGACCCTCCCTCCTCGGCAGGATGGCGCCCGGCGTCTCTGCGGCGCTCTTCCCGGGAGGAGTCTCGCCCTTCATCAATGTCATCGCCCAGCTCGGCGTGATCCTCTACATGTTCATGGTGGGGCTCGATCTCGATCTGCGGGAAGTATCGAAGAACGGGCATGCGACCCTGGTGATGTCGCACGCGAGCATCCTCGTGCCCTTCGTTCTAGGTTCGGCGCTGGCACTCGAGATCTACCCCCTGCTGTCACCGGGTGACGTGCCGTTCACCGTGTTCGCTCTGTTCCTGGGCGTGTCGATGTCGGTCACCGCCTTTCCGGTGCTCGCCCGCATACTCACCGATCTCGGTCTGTGCCGGACCCGCATGGGGGCGCTGTCGCTCACGTGTGCCGCCATAGGCGACGCGACAGCATGGTGCCTCCTCGCATTCGTGGTCAGCGTGGCCCAGGCGCAGGCGGTATCGGCGGTACGCACCCTGGTGTTCACCGTCTCGTTCGTGGTGATCGTCATGGCGGTGATCGCGCCACTGGTGAGGCGACGGCTCCTGCCCTATCTAGAGCGATCAGGCAGGCTCACACGCAGCGGCCTGGCAATGATCTTCGCCGCGATGCTGCTCTCGGCCATCTCCACAGAGCTTATCGGGATACACGCTCTTTTCGGGGCGTTCCTGCTGGGGGCCGTCATCCCATGCGACTCGAAGGCCGCGCACGAGCTGAAGGGGAACATCGAAGGGATAGTGTCGGTGCTCTTCCTGCCGGCCTTCTTCGCCTACACCGGGCTCCGCACTCAGATCGGGCTCGTTAGCGGAGGCACGGCCTGGATGATGTGCGCCGCCATCATCGCCGTGGCATGCCTCGGGAAGTTCGGGGGGGCGATGCTGGCGGCGCGGTTTTCCGGGCTGGGCTGGCGCGACTCCTCGGCCCTCGGCATCCTGATGAACACCCGCGGGCTGGTCGAGCTGATCGTGCTCAACATCGGGCTCGACCTTAGGGTCATCACTCCGCAGCTCTTCGCCATGCTGGTGATCATGGCCCTGTTCACGACGTTCCTGACCACGCCGGTGCTCCAGCTCCTGACACGGCGCCACCCCTGGGACAGGCCGGGCGTCAGCCCAGGTGCGACCTCCCGCGGCCTCCAGTAGCCAGCCCCGCCGCATCCCTGATCATCTTCGAGAAGCCGGCCAGCACGATGAAGATCTCCAGCCTGCCCAGGAACATCCCAGCGGTCATGGTCCAGAGCACGCCTCCCGGCAGACCCGTCGACGTCAGCCCTATCGACGCCCCGACCGTGCCCAGCGCGGAGGCGAACTCGAAGAGGGACTCCCTCAGGCCGAATCCCTGAGCCATGATGACCGCCGAACCCGTGAAGAAGAGGACCAGGTAGAGGAACACGAACGTCCCGATCTGCCTCAGCCTCTCGTCGGAAATGTGGACCTCCGCGCCTGTTTCGAGCAGAGCCCGCTTCTGGACGGCGCGGGAAGGCATGAGAGCTCTCCTCAGATCCCAGAGGACCGACTTCCACAGGGCATAGACCCTGAACTGCTTGATGCCTCCTGCCGTCGAGCAGGTGCCTCCGCCCACGAGCATGAGGACGATCAGGACGAGGACTCCGAACCCGTTCCAGTCCGCGTAGCTCACGGTAGAGAAGCCTGTGGTCGTGAGCGCCGTAACGGTCTCGAAAACAGCCACCCTCACCGACTTGCCGAGGCTCGGGTACACCCCGGCGCACGTGAAGACGAACAGGAGGACCGTACAGAGAGGGATCAGGAGAGCCGAGAGCTTGATCTCACCGCTGCGCCAGAAGCTCCTGGCGTCCGCCCGCGCGAGGGCCCAGGCCGTGACGAAGTTGAGGTTCCCGAGGATCATCAGCGCTATCGCGACCGCCTCGATCGCGGGAGAGTCGAAGAAGCCGATGTTCTCGACATGTGTGGAGAATCCGCCGGTGGAGATGGCGGCGAAGGTGTGGATCACCGAATCGAAGGCATCCATCCCCGCCAGGCGGAAGGCGGCGATCCCGGCGACGGCGTAGCCAGAGTAGAGGGTCATGACCAGGCGCGCCGACCTCTTCACATGGGGGACGAGCAGGTCCCTGCCCTCAGCGGCCGTCACCGAAGCTCCCATCGGACCCGACATCGCAGAGAGGAGGATCACCGCCAGGCCCGCACCCCCGGCGAACTGCATGATCCCTCGCCAGAGATGGACCGTGTGGGTCGCCGCCGGGAGATCCACCACGGTCAGCCCGGTGGTCGTCCAGCCGCTGACGCTCTCGAAGACGGCCTGGGTGAAATCGAGCCCGGCAGCGGACATCAACGGCAATGCCGAGACCGTGCAGACGGCCGCCCAGCTCATGACGACGACAACGCTGCCCTCGGAGAGGGTCAGGGTCATCATCTCCCTGCTTCGGAGCAGCCTCCAGCTCGTGAAACCGGCCACGGCGAGCGAGAGCCCGGGAACGAGGAAAGCCCCTGCGGTCCAGGATTCCCCGGGCCAGTAGAGCAGAGCCGCCAGAGGGGTGGTCATCACCAGCCCGGCGATGTAGCAGACGAAACCGGCAGAAGCCAGGATCGCCCCGTACCGGCGGAGCAGATGATGCCTGTCGATCACTCCGCCTGACCTCCGGCATCCGGCCCGGACAGCTTCGCGATGGCGGGACCGTAGGAGGCGGAGGTCGCGAGAACGATCACGCGGTCGCCAGGGAGCATGAAGCTGTCCCCGGAGGGGATGATCGCCTCGTCGCTCCTCAGTAGTGCGGCGACGAGGCTTCCGGCCGGCATCCCCAGGTCTCTGAGCGGGATGCCCACGCAAGGCCAGCCCGACTGGATCCGCAGTTCTGCGATCTGCACCCTGCCGTCGGCCAGGGCCCCGATGCCCGTTATCTCCTCCAGGT
>JAKLEF010000244.1 GCA_022703195.1 Candidatus Fermentibacterota bacterium
AGCCGCACCGCGATAGTCGATGACCGGAATCCCCTTGTCGTCGTGATACTCCGACCCCGCGATGCCTGGGCCGCCAAAGCTCGTCCGGCCATCCCAGAGATCGGGACAGAACACGATCGGGTATTCGAGTCCCTTCGACTTGTGGATGGTGGTCACCGAGACGGTCCCGGCGGCCGTCACGGGGGAAGGCTCCTCCAGTATCCCCTCTCCGGGGCCTTCGGCGAGGGCCTCCCTCAGGTCGGCGAGCGAGGCGAAGGCCCCGCCCGCGGCCTGCTCGATCAGAAATCCCAGATTCGAGAGCCTCCGGTCGGGCTCCCATCCCGAGGCGGCGAGTACCGGAGCGATCTCGGTCTCGCAGAGCAGGAGATGGAGGAAGTCGCCGACCGGCATGCGGGCGGAGGCGCTGCGGAGCCGCGACAGCATCTCGCAGGCCCTGGCCGCCTGCGGAGCCCTGCCGGCGAAGCCCTCCGGGAGCGAAGGCCATTCGGCGAGGCCCGCCGCCACCGCTCTAGTGATCTCACCGTCCTCCACACCGAAGAAGGGGGACCTCAGAGTGTGGATCAGAGCCCTCTCGTCCCCCGGGAACGACAGGCAGGAGAGCATCTCCCTCAGGTCGACGGTCTCCGGCCTCGCCTTGAATGTCCTCCCCACTGTCGCCGAGTAAGGTATGCCGGTCTCGGACAGGCGCGCGAGCAGTATCCCGGCATGGGTACCCGCGGTCATCAGGATGGCGGCCCCGCCCCGGGCGGGCTCCCCTCCCGGCCCGCACGCCAGGCTGCGGGCGCACCATCCGGCGGCCATGTCCACGAGTTCGCCGGGTGTCGGACCCGGATCGTCACCGGTCGCTGCATCATCGAGAAGGACTACGACCGGCCTGGGGCCCTCGGGGGCGTCCGGCCGCGGCTCGAAATCCGAGTATCCGCAGTCGAAGGGGGAGGTGCCGCCGAAGATGAGCGGCCCGGCAGCGTTGACCAGCGAGACGATGGCGCGGCTGCTCCTGAAGCTGACGGTGATCCTCTCCGAGAGAGTGCCCGCCGTGTCGGCCTCGAAGCTCCGGCGCTCCTCGGCGTAGAGCTCGAGGTCGGCCTGCCTCCAGGCGTAGATCGACTGCTTCGGGTCGCCGACCACCGTTATGGACCCGCGCCCGTAGCCCCCGGAGCCCGCGAGGATGCTCCTGAAGATGGCGATCTGCTCGGAACTGGTGTCCTGGTATTCGTCCACGAGGAAATGGACGAACCTGGAGGAAATGGCCCTCCTCAGGTCATCCGACCTCTCGAGCGCCCCGCAGAGGCGCGAGAGTATCTCGTCGAAGGACAGGTTCGACCGGTCGGATGCCCGGATCGAGCGGAGCCGCTCCGTGAACGGGGGGACGAGGCGCTCGAACTGCTCCGCCAGCGGCAGCGAGCGGAGGATCACCTTGAACCGCCCGAAGAGGCTCTTCGCCTCGGCCAGGGTCCCGTCCGGCCATGAGGCCTTCCTGCCGCCCTGCAGATTGACGGCGCCGACGGCCCTGTCGATCATGCCCGGCGTGGCGCGGCCATCCAGCACGGGCCCGGCAAGTTCGATGAAGCAGGCGATCTTCGAGGCCATCGCATCGGTCGGATCGGCCTCCCCGGCCAGAGCCTTCAGCCGGGCCAGCGCCGATGACGCGGCGGCACGGGCGCCGGCGCCGTCGCTGCTCAGAGAGGCGGCATCCCCCGCCCAGGGCCTGGATGCGAGGGTCATCGCGATGCCCGGCAGGCCGCTGCCGCAGGCGGCGACGAGGTCTGCGCACCCGGCGAGCCTCGCGGGGTCCTCCAGCAGGTGCTCCTCCCAGAGCCTCGACAGGTCGGCTGCGGGGATGGCGCACGCAGAGACCTCGAAGGAGGGGTCCGTGTCCGTGAGGTGCGGGTACTCCCTCAACATCGAGGAGGCGAAGGAGTGGATCGTCGTCACGTAGGCCCCAGGGATCTGCCCGGACAGCCTTCGCTTCAGCTCTCCGTCACCGCCTTCATCTGGCATCGCCGCGATCCTCGACCTGATCCGCCGCCTGAGCTCGGCCGCAGCCGCCTCGCCGAAGGTCAGGACCGCCATCCTGTCGATGCCCCCGAAATGCCTCGCGAGCCTCATGACCCTGTCGGTCATCAGGAACGTCTTGCCGGTGCCGGCGCTGGCCTCGACGGACACGGACCGCGACACCTCCGAGACTATCATCTCCCTTGCGACGGCGTCGGCGGGGCGGGTGGCCTCAGGCATCCTCATCGAGGCCCTCCGTACCGGCATCCCAGGTAGGCAGCTCGCCACCGGGCCCTCTCGTCGCGGCCAGCTTCGGACCTATCCTCTCGTCAGGCCCCTTCCTGCAGAGCCCGGCCGCCCAGCAGCCCCTGCACGGGGCACCGGTGAGCGCTCCCGCGGGCGGGAACATGCCGGCACGGATCGAGCGTACCGCCGACTCCGCGCGCGACAGCGAGGCTTCAATCACCGGCCCGAGTTCGTCCCGCCCGAATGCGGTCTCGAGGGAGGGCTTCGCGGCGTACAGCAGGCCGGCCCTGTCCACCGGCGTCCCGAGGGCTTCGAGGATCGCGGCGTAGAGAGGCACCTGGAGGTATTCGCCCGCGTCGATGCCCTTCCGCACGGCCCGGAGGCCCGGAGTCGAGCTGCCCGTCTTGAGATCGAGGACGACCCTCCCTGCCCCGTTGCGCAGGATCATGTCGATCCTCCCTGCGAGCTCGATGCCGCCCGCCCCGGTGCGTGCACGGCGCCCCGCCTCGATGGAATCGTCCCCGTCAGGCTCCAGCCCCTCGTCCTCGAGGAAGGCCAGGATGCCTGCGATCTCTGCCGCGGCCGCCTCCGCGAACCTTCCGGCGAGCACGGGGCTGCCCATCAGCCAAGCGAGATCGAGTTCCGCACAGGCCTGCGCGACCGCCCCGGAGGCCGGCCTGCCCGGCTCGGCGAGGCAGAGGGAGAGGGCCCTGTGCATGATGTTGCCCCTCGCGAGGGGGGGAGGCTTCGAGAGGATCGCCGCATCGCACGGCTCGGCCAGGTGCCAGAGCCTCGCGGCCATGTAGCGGAACGGGCACGCGGCCCAGTCCTGGAGCCTGGAGGGCGAGAACGCGCCGTCGGCCAGCCCGGGCATAGCGCCGAGGATTCCGTCGCAAGGGCCGAACGGCGATCCGCGGTCGAGCCTGGAGGCCTCGGCACCGCAGGCCTCGGCGAAGAAGGGCCTGTGCAGGGGGAGGGTCCCTCCGAAGGCGTCCCTGGTATCCGCCTGGCCGGCCCGTGAGCCCCCG
>JAKLEF010000245.1 GCA_022703195.1 Candidatus Fermentibacterota bacterium
CTGCTGGGCGAGACGGACGGCAGCCTGGGAGCCCAGCTCAGAAAGCTCGAGGACGAGGGATTCATCACGGCGCGCAAGGAGTTCCGCGACAGGAAGCCGGTGACGTGGTACACCCTGACGCCGGCCGGGCGGGAAGGACTGCGAAGCCACTTCGACGCTCTCGAATCCCTTATCAGCGGGTCGTGACAAGGCGGGATGCAGGAGCCTGACCCGTCCGGAACGGGCTGCCGCACTCCGGAACTGCTCTGGTGAAGACGGACTGCGTTCGTTGACCCGCTACCGGCACAAGGGTATCATGGATGCAGGAAAATCCAATCCGGGAGTCAGGAGGCTCTATGCGCATCATCCTGGTTCCGGTGCTGCTCCTGCCTTTCACCTCTCTGGCGACGATCCACACTCAGACAGACTGGAGCGGCGGGCCGGGTGTCCCCGGCCCGGTGGAGGACTGGGGAACGGCATTCCAGCAGGAGAACCATGTCTGCTGGTCCACACCAGGCGTACTCGGCCTCGATACGAACTACGTCGAACCGGGCTTCACGCCTGCGATCCCCATCCTTTCCGGGCAGGGCTCGCCGACCGCGATCTGCTCCGCAGACTTCTCGGGAGACGGGCTGCCTGACATCGCAGGCGGCTTCTGGGAAACTGCCCGCCTTATCCGGTGCGTGAACCCCGGGACTGCCGGCCCATGGCAGACGGTCGTCGTCGACAATGCTGCGCTGGAGCCCGTCATGCTCTCGGCCGCAGACTTCGACGGCGACGGCGACACCGACCTCGCGCTCTCCGAAAGCGGCGCGGACCGGATCTCCTGGTACCGGAACTCCGGATCGGGATCCTCATGGACGAAACAGACTGTCGGGGCCTGCCCCGACGCGTACTCGTGCCTTGCCTCGGACCCCGACCTCGATGGTGATCAGGACATCCTGTGCAGCTCGCGCGGCGGCGGATGGGTGGGATGGTTCGAGAACGCCGGCGGAGCCGGGCCCTCCTGGATCGCTCACGTGATCGACGACGACTTCCCCGACCCGATCACAGTGGTCACGGGCGATTTCGACGGCAACGCAGGGCCGGACCTCGCCGTAGCGGGCACCGACGACATAAGGCTCGCCGTCTACACGTCCCCCGGCTACGGCAGGACCGTGATCGCCACCGACACGCTGGGATGCACGTTCTACGGCCTCGCTGCGGCCGACTTCAGCGGTGACGGGCGGGATGACATTGCCGGCGGGTCAGTCCTCTCGCCCGAGATCATCTGCTATCTCAGCACAGGATCGCCTTCGACATGGGATTGCGTCCCGGTGATCACCCACGCTTCGAGCTGCCTGGAGGCCAGGGATCTCGACTCCGACGGCGATCTCGACATCGTCTCCTCTTCCGCCATCGAAAACGGCCTGCTGCTCAGGCTGAACACCGGAGGCGGGACCTCGTGGGCTCCGAAACCCATCCTGCCCATCGGCACAAGCGGGTTCTTCCGGATGACCCAGGGCGACTTCGACGGAGACGGTTACGGCGATCTGGCAGGATCGTCCTACTCCGGGCAGGCGCTTGTCACGATGCCTTGGGGAGATCGTGCGATCCTCTACAGCACCGGATCGCTCGCGTCGTCCATCCTCCACGTTGACACATCCTCCGGGGAACCCTGGTTCATGATGTTCGAGGGCAGCACATACCTGACGATGCGCGTCAGGTCCTCGGACGATCCTGCAGAGATGGGTAGCTGGTCAGCCGAGTTGTTCATGCTGCCGGGGTATTGGTTTTCTCTGGCGGGATACGTGGACCCCGGCGACGAGTACGTGCAGTATCTGGTGAGCCCGACCCAGAACGAGGAATGGGGAGATCCCGTGGTGACCTCCGTTTCACTCTCGGACGACATCACCGGGATCGGGGGAGGATCGGAACCGGGATCTCCCGTCACCACCCCGGCCAATCCCGCGAGAGGCTCGATCTCGCTCATCGTGGCATCCGCCGCGGAAGGGCCCGCATCCATCAGCATCTTCGACATCTCGGGGAGGCTGGTCGAAACGATGCACGAAGGCGCCCTGGGAGCCGGGGAGCGAGTCATCACCGGAGGCTCCGACCTGCCTCCGGGATGCTACACGGTCAGATACTCCTTGGACGGCCGCGAGGGGACCCTCCGCGTCGTCCTGCTCAGGTAGGTGGCGTATATGGGCACGATCATCCTGTGCCTGGCCTGTGTCCTCTCCGGAGAACTGTCGGCTCAGCTGCATGTGCTGGAGGGCGCCGCTCCCCTGACCGAAGGTAGCGTCCTTGTCTTCCGCGGCGCCGGGTTCCGCCTTGCGATCGGCCCGGCTCCCGAGAGGAGCCTCGTGCTCGACCCCGGAGCCGGATCGCCCCGGGACTACGCCGCCATCGTTGTCGACCACCTGCGCAGCCCCCTCGCCGCGGGCGACTATGGCTCCGTCCTGTACGAGCGGGACGGCGTCAGCTTCGTGAGGCTCGATCCAGGGCGGACCGCCGGGTTCACCGAAGCCGTGGTGAGGCTGAGCCCTCTCGCGGAGAGGCCGATCAGGCCTGAGCTGCCCCGGAGCGTGTCGTTCGATCCCTGGGTGGAACAGATCGTGGCCGCCGTGAGCCAGGACTCGATCATCTCCATCATCGGCAGGCTCGAGCGGTTCGAGAACAGGTACTGGAGCAGCGATTCCTTCCCCGCCGCGCGCGACTGGGCGATAGCCCGGCTCGAGAGCATGGGGTACGAGGTCGAGGTGCAGGAGTTCTTCGTCGACTCGCCCGGGGTGTCGCAGAACCTCATCGTCACTTTACCCGGGACGGTGTACCCGGACAGGTACTGGATGATCGGAGGGCATCTCGATTCAGGCAGCAATCCCTACGAGGTGTGCCCGGGTGCCGATGACAACGCGTCCGGATCCGTGACGGCGCTCGAGGCGGCACGTGCGATGCTGCCCTACCAGTTCGAGTACACGGTGAAGATCGCGCTGTGGGGAGCGGAGGAGGCCGGGCTCGTGGGCAGCGGGTTCTATGCAGCCGAAGCAGCGGCCGCGGGTGACTCCCTAATGGGATATATCAACCTGGACATGATCCTCTACGGCCCGGTGATCGGACCGAGCAGCTTCGACATAGTGGAGATCGACTACAACGACTCCTCGGCCGCTTTCAGCGACCTGTACGACCAGACCACCGATCTCTACGTCCCCGACCTGGAGAGGATCTATGTCTACGCGACCATGGGCGGCAGCGATCACGTCAGTTTCTGGCAGAACGGCTTCATCGCGATAGACCTGT
>JAKLEF010000246.1 GCA_022703195.1 Candidatus Fermentibacterota bacterium
ATACGAGGAATCTGACGTTCGAGATCAGCTCTCCGGTGCTGGCCGAGTTCGGGTTTGCCGCCGCACTGGAATGGCTGGGCGAGCACCACGCACGGAATGACGGTCCTTCCATCGAGGTCTCCGCCTCCACGGGGCTGGATGCGGTACCCTGGGACACGGCAGCGGCGGCCTTCAGATGCGCCTCCGAACTCGCCGCGAACTCCCTTCTGCATTCGGGCGCCTCCGTAGTGAGGATCAAGGCCGGCATAGACTCAGGCTTTCTCCACCTCTCGGTCTCCGATGACGGTTGCGGATTCGATCCCTCGACGAGGCTGAAGGAGCTCGAGAAGGAGAGCAGATTCGGCCTCCTGAGCATTATCGAGCGCATCAGGTCTCTTGGGGGCTCGGTCAGGATCGATTCCGCCGCCGGGAAGGGCACCGGGGTGTTCCTGACCATTCCCCTGCCTGGAGAGCCTGATGTGTGAGGTTCGCATCCTCCTGGCGGACGACCACAGGATTTTCGTACAGAGCCTGCGAGAGAGGCTGGAGAGTATTCCCGGTCACGTGGTGTCTGCCGAGGCATCGGACGGAGACGAGGCACTGCGGCTCTTCGAAGAGCGGAAACCCGATCTTGCAGTTCTCGACATCACGATGCCCGGTACGAACGGTATCGAGACAGCCCGCCGGATGCTGGCGCTTGATCCCGCCTTGGCGATCATCATGCTCTCCATGCATTCGGACGACAGGTTCGTAGCTGAATCCCTTAGAGCCGGCGCCAGGGGCTACGTGCTGAAGGAATCGGCCTTCGAGGACCTGGTCCGGGCCATCGATTCCGTAAGGTGCGGAGGATACTACCTCAGCCCGAAGATCGGCCGCTCAGTCCTCGAGAAATTCCTCCTCTCGCTAGAGCACTCCCGGGATGATCACCCGGAGCTCACCGTCCGCGAGAGGGACGTTCTGACCCTGATCGCCGACGGATGTTCTACGAAGTATATCGCACTGAAGCTGGGGATCAGCGTAAAGACCGTCGAAGCACACAGGACCCACATCTCCTCGCGCCTCGGACTGCACAGCGTGGCTGAGCTGACCAAATACGCCATCCGCAACGGCCTGACCTCGGCCGACTGATCACTTCCCTTGAATAGGGACAAGTCCCGATCCCGGGATGAGCTTCTCCCCGATGACTGCAGGTGTCATGGACGCCAGTTTCCTGGATCCGCCGGTATGGCGGAAGGGAATCTCATGGAGGTCGCACTTGTTCGACACGGGAAATACTGGATTCATGCTCCTCGCGACCAGCCTGGTCATGCTGATGACACCCGGCCTGGCCTTCTTCTACGGCGGGCTGGTAAGCAGGAAGAACGTACTGACCATCATGATGCAGAGTTTCGTATCGATGGGCTGGACATCCGTCATCTGGTACGTCTGCGGGTACTCGCTCTGCTTCAGCGGAGGGCAGGGCGGCATCACCGGGAACCTGGACATGGCCTTCCTCAGGGGGATTGACCCACTCACCCCCTTTCCGGGCACGGCGAACATCCCGGTCTGGGTGTTCTGCGCCTATCAGATGATGTTCGCGATCATCACCCCGGCGCTGATCACCGGGGCGTTCACGAACAGGGTCAGGTTCCTGCCCTACCTGGTCTTCCTGACATTCTGGCTGCTTCTCGTCTATTTCCCCGTTGTGCACATGGTCTGGGGAGGCGGCCTGCTCTCATCCTGGGGCGTTCTCGATTTCGCCGGCGGGATCGCAGTCCACGCGATAGCCGGCATGGCGGCCCTCGCCTCGGTCTTCTTCGTCGGGAGACGCAAGGTAAGCGATTCCGGCATGCACAGCCTACCGCTCGTGGCCCTCGGAACGGGCCTCCTCTGGTTCGGCTGGTACGGTTTCAATGCCGGGAGCGAACTGCAGGTAGACGCGGTGACGGCGCAGGCCTTCATGAACACCGACACGGCAGCTTCTTTCGCCGCGATGACCTGGCTCTTCCTCGCCTGGATCCTCGAGAAGAAGCCCAAGTTCATCGGACTGCTCACCGGCGCCGTGGCTGGACTGGCAACAATCACTCCCTGCGCAGGTTATGTGAGCATCCATTCAGCGGTTCTGATCGGCATGCTCGCGGGGCTCGTATGCTATGCGGCCATATCGATCAAGAACAGGCTGCACTGGGATGACGCACTGGACGTATGGGGCGTTCACGGAGTGGGGGGCATCCTCGGGACGATTCTGCTCGGGGTATTCGCTTCTACCGCGATCAATCCCGGGGGGGCCGACGGGTTGATACACGGCAATCCCGGCTTCTTCGTGAAGGAGATCGTCGCCGTCCTGGCCGTTTCCGCCTATGCATTCCTCTTTTCCTGGATCATGCTGTGGCTCATCAACAGGTTCGTGAGAGTCCGAACTACCGAGTCCGAGGAGTCGGAGGGCCTGGACATCACTCTGCACGGTGAGAGAGCCTACATCTGATCCGGCGCCCTAGGGGCGCCCCCGTCGGGGCGCCCCTCCCGGGATCCTGCCGATTCAATGCTACAGGCTATTCCGATTTCATCACTGATCTCGAAGACAGTTGGTGAGTCCGGCTGCGAGCCGGCTTCGCATCTATGCTGATTGCGCTCACTTCCCCTCGAGCAACTGCATGCGATCGTTGTCCCCTTCATTCGGAACCGCCATACCTCCTCACGGGGGTTCCTGCTTATCGTGATGCATCTGCGGCTTCCCGGGGCGTGTCGGATTGGATTCGATCCCGGACGGGAGGCGGGCCGCCGTGGGTGGCTACTACAGGGAGAGGCTCTCTGGGGAGAGGCTCCGCAGGTGCTACGAGCTGGCCTCCCCGAGGATACGCAGATACCTCGAGGCCGAGATCGCATATCTGCAGGAAATCCTCGCCGGGGCCGGCTCGGTGCTGGAACTCGGGTGCGGCTACGGCAGGGTCGCGTTCCGGCTGGCCGAAACGATTCCGGTGGTCGTCGACATCGACAATGCCCGGGGCAGCCTGAGGCTCGGGATCGAGCAGGCCGGAGGGACGCGGGCATTGAGCTTCGCGGCGATGGACGCCTGCGGCCTCGGATTCCGCGACGCCTCCTTCGATGCCGTCATCTGCGTGCAGAACGGCATCTGCGCCTTCGGGGCCGATCCCGGCATCCTGCTGGACGAGACCCTTCGAGTCACCCGTCCTGGAGGGCAGGCGGTCTTCTCCACCTATTCCACCTCCATCTGGCCGGAACGCCTCGAGTGGTTCGAGG
>JAKLEF010000247.1 GCA_022703195.1 Candidatus Fermentibacterota bacterium
CCGCTCCTGACCCCCGCAGCCTGAATCCCGCGATCCTTGACACGGCATCCCTCCCGGGATAAAATAGGAATCGTGAATCCCAATTCCCGATAGATGATGGAGGGTGATGTCACACAACTTCGGCTTCAGCGAGGCGGCCAACCTGGCGGTGCACTCCTGCGCGCTTCTCGCCGCCGGGCGCGAGGACGGCCCCCTTCCGGCGCACGGGATCGCCTCCGTGCTGGGCGTCTCCGAATCGCACCTCAGGAAGGTCCTCCTGCAGCTCGTCAGGAACGGGATACTCAGATCGGGCAGGGGCGCCGCCGGAGGCTTCGAGCTGGCGGAGGATCCCGCTGCGCTGACGCTCAGGAGGATCCTCGAGGCGGTGGACTCGATGCCCGTGTCCGGCTCGTGCCTCCTGGGCCGGCCGGTCTGCCCCGCCGGCAGGTGCGTCTTCACGGAGCTGACCGGAGAGATAGGATCGAAGATAGACAGAGCCATGTCGGAAACGACGCTCGAAACCTTCGCAGGGGCGCTGCGCGCCTCCGAAGGCGGCATGAGGGACGAAGGAAGCCCGTGTGATGGAGGAGAAGACGCTCGAATCGTCCGCGATGGCGCTCGCGCCTGCGGAGGGGGAAGGGGAAGATGATGTTCTGCTATCAGTGCGAACAGACCTCCCAGGGGAAGGGCTGCGACAGGTTCGGGGTGTGCGGGAAGGATCCCGACACCGCATCCCTCCAGGATTCTCTGCTGTTGCTTCTCAAGGGGATAGGCTGGTACGGCTCGAAGGCCCGCGCGGCCGGCTGGCGCGACCATGAGACCGATGTCTTCGTCGTTGAGGGCCTTTTCACCACTATCACCAATGTCGACTTCGATCCCGAGCGGGTCGAGGGATACATCAGGCGAGCGGTGGAGCTCAGGGCGAGGGCGAAGGCGGCCGCCGGAGCAGGGGCCCCCCTCCCGGCCACACATCTCCCGGCCGATCCGGCTACCTGGACCCCGCCCCCGGACAGGGTGGCGATCGTCGCCGCTGCCCAGGCCTTCTCCATCGCCGAACGCAGGGCGATGCAGGGCGACACGGTCACCGGCCTCGAGGAGCTCATCACCCAGGGGCTGAAGGGCACGGCCGCCTACGCCGACCACGCCCAGATTCTCGGCAAGGAGGACGACGGGGCCTTCGGCGGCTTCTACGACAAGCTGGCCTTCCTCTGCGAGAGCCACGGCGTCCCCGAGCTCCTCAACGCAGCACTGGAGGTGGGCGCGCTCAACTTCAAGGTGATGGAGCTGCTCGACAGGGCGAACACCTCGACCTACGGCGACCCCGTGCCCACGAGCGTCCGCGTCACCCCCAGGAAGGGCCGTGCCATCCTGATCTCGGGCCACGACCTGAAGGACCTAGAGGAGCTGCTGAAGCAGACGGAGGGCAGAGGCATCGACGTCTACACCCACGGCGAGATGCTGCCGGCGCACGGGTACCCCGGGCTGAACAGGTATCCGCATCTGGCCGGCAACTACGGCAGCGCGTGGCAGAACCAGCAGAAGGAGTTCGACGAGTTCCCCGGCGCGATCCTGATGACCACCAACTGCATCCAGAAGCCGAAGCCCGGCTACATGGGCCGCATCTTCACCTCGGGGATCGTGGCGTGGCCCGGCGTGCGCCACATCGCGGACAGGAACTTCGCACCCGTCATAGAGGCGGCACTGGCGCAGCCCGGATTCGCCGAGGACCAGCCCGAGAAGCGGATCCTGGTCGGTTTCGGGCACGGCGCGGTGCTGGGAGTGGCCGGCAAGGTGATAGACCTCGTGAAGCAGGGCCGGATAAGGCACTTCTTCCTGATAGGCGGCTGCGACGGCGCGAAGCCCGGCCGCGACTACTACACCGAGTTCGCCGAGAAGGTGCCTTCGGACTGCGTGATCCTCACGCTCGCCTGCGGCAAGTACCGCTTCAACAAGCTGGACTTCGGCGACATCGACGGCATCCCCAGGCTGCTGGACGTCGGGCAGTGCAACGACGCGTACTCTGCGATCCAGATCGCCCTCGCGCTGTCGCAGGCCTTCGGGGTGGGCGTGAACGAGCTGCCGCTCTCGCTCGTCCTCTCCTGGTACGAGCAGAAGGCTTCCGCGATCCTGCTCACGCTGCTCCACCTCGGGATCAGGAACATCTACCTCGGCCCCTCGCTGCCGGCCTGCCTGACTCCCGACAGCCTGAAGGTGCTCGTTGACATGTTCGCGATAAAGCCGATCTCGACGCCCGATGCCGACCTGGCGGCCATCATGTCCCCCGCACCCTCCTGCGGGAGCTGAGCCATGAAGTACGCGAGGCCGGAAGAGGTCGGCCGCGTGGAGACACCGCACGGCATCGAAGCCAGGCGGATCCACGAGAACGACCATGTCCAGGTGATGTACCTGAAGCTCGCCCCCGGCGAGGCTCTGAAGCCTCACACCACGCCCGTGGACGTGTTCTTCTACGTGCTGGAGGGCAGGGGCGAGGTGTCGATCGGCGCCGAGACCGTCGAGGTCGAGGCTGAGACGATGGTGGACAGCCCGAAGGGCATCGAGCACTGGTGGAGGAACACCGGGAACGTCACCCTGAGGCTCCTGGTGGTGAAGACCCCGAAGCCGGGCGCGAAGGCTTCGATGCGATGAATCCCGGGCGGGGGGAGGACGCCTCCCCCCGCCCCTCCCGCCCCTGCGGACCCGCCTGCGATCCCGACCCGGTTTTGATATAGTAGGATCCCTCGCGGGTGAAACGAAAGAGGCCGGCTGCAGATGCACATCTCCGTGATCGCCGTCATCCTGCAGCTCATATTCCTCGAGGGCATACTCTCCATCGACAATGCCGCGGTGCTGGGAGCGATGGCGTCCCGCCTCCCCGACCACCGGATGGTGCCCTGGCCCCGGCTGCTCCGGTTCATGCGGAGGCCCGGCCGGACGCTGCTGGGCAACCAGCGGTCCGCCGCCCTGAGGGTCGGCCTTCTGGGCGCGTACGCCGGCCGCGGCACCATGCTCTTCTTCGCCGGGCTCGTCATAGCCCACCCGTGGATCCGCGTCGTCGGAGCGGCGTATCTGCTCTTCCTCGTCGTAAGGCACTTCGCAGAGGAGTTCTGCGCAGGCTCCGGAGAAGGGCACGAGGGGACGCGCGCCGCGCTGAGCAAGCCCCGAGGCTTCTGGCGCACCGTGCTGTCGATAGAGCTGGCCGACCTGGCCTTCAGCGTCGACAACGTGGTGGCCGCC
>JAKLEF010000248.1 GCA_022703195.1 Candidatus Fermentibacterota bacterium
CATGCTTCCGGGTGGAGCCGCCGCTGCCGAATCCCTGCTGATGTCCGACGGCTGGAGCTACTGGGAGGAGCCCCGGGAGCCCAATGCCTGGGTCTTCAGGATGAGGTGAGCCTGGAGGCCGAGAGGATCGATTCGAGGATCTCCGCCCTCCGGGAGTAGTGCCGGGACGCCAGGCTGTCGACATGCCCCGGCCCGTGTTCGGACACCCATGAACCGATGAGACTCACGTTCCTCATCTCGGCAGGGCTCGGGTCGGGCAGGCCGTCCCTCCGCAGGGAGCCGGCATAGCGGGCGCATGCCGCGAGCCTCTCGCGGACGGTGCCGATCTCCAACCGCCATCTGATCACCACGTCCTGCCAGAGGAGCTGCCTGTTCCCGGGGCAGTTCTCCAGGCCCTGCTCGAGGAGCTTCATGCCCTCCCCGGGCATGCCGAGATTGACCGCCAGCTGGTAGGCTCCGTCCTCGTAGGCCTGCCAGAAGTCGGGCTTGAGCCTGACGATCAGCCATATCTGCGGGAGGTAGTCGGCTATCGCGGCCCAGTCGTAACCCTGATAGATCATGATGTGATGATAGTCGTCCATCTGCAGGTAGAGCACCTCTGCAGCGATGAGCCGGATCTGGTCGAGGCCCGACACTGCCGGACCCATCGTGCCCGTCGGGCTCCAGCGCCTGATCCCGTCGAGCGGCTGGACCGCGGTGGCAGCCAGGGCCAGGGAGGCTATCGCGGCGATCAGCGGCGCATGCCGCCTCATTTGCGCCTCCGGAGCCCGGAGAGCATCAGGATGCCGGCGGCCGCGGAGGCCAGCACGACTGAATCCCTGGCCATGAAGCGCCATCTCTCCGGCGTGGCCCAGGGCTGGCTGAAGAACCACTCGGTACCGTGGTTCTCCTCGCCCGGCGGGTGCAGGTGGCGATCCGAGCCGAACTCGGCGGAGTCGATCGCGGCATCGCCGTGAGCGTCGTCGGTACCATGGCCGTGCCCGTCAGGAGGGGACTGCCCCAGCACCAGCATCAGGGCGAGGAGCCCGGCGGTCACTCGCTGCTCTCCCTCTGGAGGCTCACTTGAGGTCCCTTCTCCGGAACACCGCGATCGCCAGCGAGAGCATGAAGGACGTGTAGGCGAGCCCGTACACGGAGGCGAGCAGGAAGTATGCCGTCGGAACAGGTATCCTGTGCGCGACGGGATCCTTGATGTGGAACACGTCCATGCGGGGCAGGAGCATCCTCAGGGCATCCATGACACGCTCCGCCCCGGGCAGGAGCCCGGAGAACTGGGCCGGGGTCATCTGGCATACGATGAAGAGGAGCAGGGTCAGCGGCGCATTGAGCGGAGGCGATGTCCAGAAGCTGAAGAAGAGCACCACCGCCAGCAGGAACCAGCCTTCCGCCACGAGCAGGATGGAGGCCGGCAGCATCGCTTCGGGGACGTAGTAGCCGTTCACGGCGAGGATCAGGCCGAGACAGGCGCACCACACCATTATCGCGGCGGTCTGGACGAGAGCCGCCCCGGCGAATCTCCCGAGGACGTACTGGGTCCTCGAGAGCGGCACCGCCAGGAGGGGCATCACGGAACGGGACTCCCTGTCCCTCGGGAACATGTTGGAGGCCAGCCCTATGGCCAGCAGGAGCGAGCCGATCTCGATGCCGAAGAGGCCCATGTCTATCATGAACCTGCCCTCGCCGGTGACGTCGTACGAGGGGATCGAGCCGATCCCGGCCAGGGCGATGAGGGTGACCAGGGCTATGCCCCAGAAGGTTCGGCGCCTCGTGAGGCCCTTCAGGGTCATCAGCGCGAAGGCCCGGATGGTGCTCAACGCGCCTCACCACCCGAAGTCGCACTGAGGAAGACCTCCTCGAGCGACAGGATCTCACGGCCGACCGCCTCGATCTCTCCGCCCGAGGACCTGATGCGGTCGATCGCAGCCTGGAGGTCGGCGAGCTCCACGAGTTCCTCCGCGTTCCCGGCGCCAGGCTTCCTGTACGAGATCCTGTGCCTGTTCTGCGAGCTGAGGAGCTCGCTCATCGAACCCTCCCTGACGACCCGCCCGCCTGCGAGTATCAGGGCCCGGGAGCATATCGTCTCGATGTCGGAGAGGATGTGCGAGGAGAGGAAGCATGCGGCGCCCCTTGCGTTCTCCTCGAGGATCATGTCCCTGAACTCCTTCCGGGCCAGCGGATCGAAGCCTCCGGTGGGCTCGTCCATCACAAGGAGTTCGGGGGAGCCCTGGAGGGCCAGTGCCAGGCTCAGCTTCTGCCTCATGCCCTTAGAGAGCCTGCGGATCCTGGCCCTTCCCCAGTTCTCGAGGCCGACCCTACCGAGCATGCGGGCCGAGTCGCCGCGGCTCCACGGGATATGCCTCATCGATGCGAAGAAGGAGAGATACTCCTCGGGGGTGAAGGAATCCTCGTAGTCGGGATTCTCGGGGATGTAGCCCATCCTGCGCCTGGCTTCCCGGGAGGCAGGGGGCCGGCCGAACACGCCTATCCTGCCGGATGACGGAGCGAGAAGGCCGAGGATGCACTTCATCGTAGTGGTCTTGCCTGCGCCGTTGGGGCCCAGGAAGCCCAGTATGCCGCCGGGCTCCAGCTCGAACGACACGTCGGACACGGCCTGGAAGCTGCCGAGACCGCTCTGCCTCGGATACCTCTTCGAGAGTCCCTCAACCCTGAGAACAGGATCCATCGCTCTCCAATCCGTAAACGGGACGGCACGGGCGTTATTATCATCAAGACAGCGGGCCGCGGAAACCCTATCTTCGGGGACGCCGCCTCCGCCACGGACCGGCGCGAATGATGAACCGGAAGGAGTACCGGATGCCCTCGCAGCCCCATGGTGGCCGCCTCGTACAGAGGCAGGCCGAGCTCTCCGACAGCCCGGGTCTCCTCGAGGAGGCCTCGTCCCTTCCTCCATTCCCGCTCAACGAACGGGAGGCCTGCGATCTCGAGATGATCGGTTCCGGCGCGATGAGCCCGCTCGAGGGCTTCATGCGGAGGGAGGAGTACGAGCTCGTACGCGACGAGATGCGGCTCCCTCAGGGTCCAGTCTGGAGCCTCCCGGTCACGCTTTCCCTCAAGGATGGCATGAACGCGCCTGCCGCCGGTGCCCGGATGTCCCTTCGCGACTCCTCGGGTGCGGTCAGGGGCGTCATCGAGGTGGAGGACGTATTCGGAGCGGATCTGCGGCTGGAGGCCGAGAGGACACTGACC
>JAKLEF010000249.1 GCA_022703195.1 Candidatus Fermentibacterota bacterium
GACCCCCCTGAAGAGGGACAGGGCGACGAGGGCCTCGAATTCCTCGTCTCCGACACCGCCCGGGCCAGGACCTCCAGGAACCTTGCCACCCCCTCTCCCGTCGCCGCGCTGAGGGCGAGCGTGCCTTCCGGCATGCCTTCGAGTTTATCCCGGACTCCATCCTGGGTCAACACGTCGGTCTTGGAGAGGACGATGATCTCCCTGGCGCTCCAGGAGTCTCCATATGCCCTCATCTCCGACCTGAGTATCCTGAGCTGCTCCATGGGAGGCTCCTCGAGGTCCGGAGCGAGCACGAACACCAGGATCGCGGTTCTCTCGGCATGGCGGAGGAACCTCAGGCCAAGGCCGGCGCCGTCGGAAGCCCCCTCGATCAGGCCCGGTAGATCCGCGACCACGAAGTCGAACCCCTCCCCCATGCGTACGACGCCGAGGCAGGGATGGAGGGTCGTGAAGGGGTAGTTCCCTATCTTGGGCCTGGCTCTCGACACCGCCGAGAGGAGGGTGGACTTGCCCGCGTTGGGGAGCCCGACCAGCCCTGCGTCGGCAATGAGCTTGAGATCCAGGACCAGCTTTCGTTCGACACTACTGCCTCCGGGCGTCGCGAACCTGGGAGTCTGCCTGGTGGACGTGGCGAATCGTGCATTTCCGCGGCCCGGCGCACCGCCCTCCGCGACGATCAGCGTCTGCCCGTCCTCGACCAGGTCGCCCAGGCGCTCCCCCGTCACTGCGTCGGTCACGACGGTGCCCGGCGGAACAGGCAGCAGGAGGTCGCTTCCGTCACGCCCCGTCATCCGGTTGCCTCCGCCCTGCGCTCCGCTCGCGGCCTTGAAGACCGATCCGCCCCTGAAGTCGAGCAGTGTGGACAGGGATCTGCGGACGACGAGTATGACGCTGCCGCCACGCCCGCCGTCGCCTCCGCTCGGGCCGCCCTTGGGCACGAAGGCCTCGCGCCGGAAGGCGACGATCCCGTCGCCCCCCCTGCCGGAGGCTACGCGGATTTCTACCCTGTCTACGAATCTCGATTCCAGGGCGTCCCCCCGAAGCAGGCCGCCGCAGCCCGGCGGGCTGCGGCGGCCGCCTGTCCGGACCTTGTTACTCGCTGTACCTGCGGACCCTGTCTATCTTCTCCTCGCACAGGGCTATGGCGTTCTGGGCGGCGGCGACCATCTCCTGCGCCTGGCCGCTCCTGTAGCCGGTCACCTGGTTGAGGTAGGAGACCGCCGTCCCGAGGTTCTGCACGGCCTCCTCCCAGACCGGGATGTTGGAGGCCACCAGTTCGGAGACCTGGGCCTGCCGCGTCCCGCTCTGGTAGTAGAAGGCGCCCACCATGTAGTTGGCGACCGGATCGTTGGGATAGGCGCTGTGCAGCCTGGAGAAGACCTGCTGCATCGAGCCGTACTGCCCGCCGTCGCGGTAGATCGTGGCGAGCATCATGTAGGCCTGCCTGTCGCCCGAGGACGAGATGATGGACTCGAGGCGGCTGATGGCCGAGGCGCTCCTCCCGGCCGTGGCTTCGAGCTGGGCCGTGTAGAGCGCGAGCTGGATGTTGTCGGGCTGCTCTTCGAGGACGAGTATGGCGTTGTCGGCTGCCTCGGCGTGTCTGCCGGTCTCCGAGTAGGCCGACACGAGCTTCAGCCTGAGGTTGGTGAACTCCGGATGAGCCGCCAGGACACCTTCGAGATGGGGGATCGCGGCCTCGTAGTCTCCGAGCTGCTCGTACAGCAGGCCTAGCGCATAGCGAGCCTGCAGGTTCTGGGGATTCTGGGCCAGGGCGCTCTCGAAGCTGTTCACGGCCTCGTCGATCATGCCCATGGCATTGAACGCGGAGGCCAGCCCGACATAGGCCGAGGCGTTGTCGGGATCGGCCTCGATGGCCTGCTCGAAGTAGGTGCGGGCCTGCTCGGGCAGGTCGTTGCGGAGGCTGATCTGCCCGAGCCCGGCGAGGGCCTCGGAATTGGCGGGGTCGGCTGCGAGGATGGTGCCGTAGATCTCGCCGGCCCTGTCGACGGAGTCGACTTCGGCCTTCATGTAGATCGATGCGAGCAGGATGTTGGCGTCCATCAGCTCCGGATCGACCGAAAGGGCCTGCTTCAGGGAGGTGATCGCCATCGGCCAGTTCTCGGTGCTGATGTGGTACTCGGCCATGTCGAGGGAGTTCTGCGCCCGCTGCCCGACTTCCTGCGAGATGGAGGCGACCATCTGGCCCGCGAGGGTCGAGACGGCGTCGCCGTTCTTGATGACCGTCGAGGGCTGGGGGGTCACGGTGCTGCCCGAGCCGACTATCCCGATGTTCCAGGAGACCGTGTAGTTCCCTGCGCCGGCGTTGGAGACGAATCCGTAGACCACCAGGTCGGCCCCGGCCGCCGAGGCGGCCTGGCAGGCGATGTCGGGCGGGATGCCGTACTGGAAGTCGTTCGAACTGAAGCCGAGGTCGGAGGCGGCGTCCTCGAAGTCGCCGCCGGAGATGAAGGCATAACCGGGAGCCGCCCCGATCTCCGATTCCAGGTTGTCGAGCAGC
Organism: Candidatus Fermentibacterota bacterium; assembly: GCA_022703195.1. Classification (GTDB taxonomy): domain Bacteria; phylum Fermentibacterota; class Fermentibacteria; order Fermentibacterales; family Fermentibacteraceae; genus Fermentibacter. The sequence goes on from JAKLEF010000249.1 coordinate 2,519, forward strand.
TTGTCGCTGATCCAGCGGCCGTCGGAGTCTCCGTAGCCGAACGGGGCCACGGCGACCGCGGTCTCGCCCGACGCGTCGGATGCGAGGGCCTGGCTGCATGCGAGGAGAGGCAGGCAGAGCCCTATGAAACTGATCCTTAACAAGATATCCTCCTCCCGGATGGTCCGAGAATCATGGTTGAGCCTGGAATATGCCCGCGCCAGGGCTCCGGATCAACCTCGTCATTCTACCCTTCGAGCCATGCGATGTTTCGCAGGCCGGTCCCGTCCCTCCTGAAGGAATGGAACATGTCGGGCCTGCACATCGTGCAGGGTCCCGCATGCATCATGGCGCATGCCAGCCCGGCGGCCCTCGCCTGGGACACGAGCGCGGCGCGGAGATCGAGCCTCCCTTCGGGATGCTCCCCGCCCGAGCGGTCGATGACCAGCTTCCTCACGTCCCCGCCGACGCAGTAGCAGGAGGCGCATATGCACGGTCCGGCGACCGCCAGCTCAGGTTCCTCGGGGAACGACCGCAGGAGGGCTTCGACGGCCCCGGAGGCGAGCCCCCGCCAGCCCGCGTGGACCGCGGCCACGGCCCCGACATCGGGCGCGAAGAGCAGCACCGGGCCGCAGTCGGCCGTCCGCACCCCCACCGCGACGCCACGCGTCCTCGTGAGGAGCGCATCGGCGTCGCCCAGCGGGCGCG
>JAKLEF010000025.1 GCA_022703195.1 Candidatus Fermentibacterota bacterium
GCAGCATGATTCCAGAATGGCGTCCAGGAACTCGTATGGACCCGAGGCCATCGTGGCACCGTCGAAGGGGTGCACGACCAGACCGCAGAGGCCCGCTTCCCCGAGGATTTTGCGTCTTTCGCCGGGCGTCGTCAACCTCGCATGCTTCGCGCAGGCCAGGACCTGCCGTGGCACTGGTTCGAAGCACAGCACCGACGCGTCCGGAGAGAGGCTGACAGCCCGCTCCACTATGGCCATGTGGCCCCTGTGGAGCCCGTCGAAACCGCCCAGAGCAAGGACCTTCAATCCGTTCCGCCTTCTCGTCCCGCGGAAGTCCCGGCAACGGACCCGCGGAACATCCGTAAATCCTGTCCCAGCGCAAGGACCTTCAATCGGGCAGACTTCCGTGCGGGCCGGCATAAAAGACAGCCCTGCCTGTCCCGCGGATCGATGAGCGCTTCCTTCCAGCCCGGGGACCGGGTTGAGGAGGGCAGATGTGTCAAGAGCATTCCGGACATGCCGGGAGCACGGTCACGGGCCTTATGAACCGCCCGTCGCCGGTTCCCACCGCGAGCAGCTCCCCTCCCCGCCCCCCGAGCAGTGCGACCGTCCCCTCGGTAGCATCCTCCACCGGGTTCCCGTGCGACACCCGGGATGCCTCCTCCCCGGTCAGGACCCTTGCGGGATATCCCCTCATCGCCTGTGCCGGAGCGAGCAGGGAGCCGGGGGAACCGGGCCCGGCAGCACACTCCGCCCTGGTGAAGGCTCCGCACGATTCCCTGACTATGCCGGCGGCATGGGCGCCGCAGCCCAGGGCCGCCCCGATGTCGGAGGCGAGCGCCCTGATGTAGGTGCCCGGAGATACGGTGACGGCGAGCCTGAACCTACCGTCACGGATCCACAGGATCTCCCAGGATCCGGCGGTCACCCGGCGCGAGGGCGTCTCGGGCGAACCGCCGGCCCTCGCGATGCGGAAGGAGGCCATGCCCCCTATCTTGACGGCCGAGAATGCCGGCACCTTCTGTTCGAATCCGCCCTCGAACCTATCGAGGATCCTCGCGAGGTCCTCCGGGGCCGGAGTCACCGGGTCGGCCCTGCCGACGACGGCGCCCTCGGAGTCGAGGGAATCCGTCTCTATGCCGGTGACGACCTCGAAGGAGTAGCGCTTCTCGTGCCCCGACAGGTAGGCCGAAAGCCTCGTCGCAGACCCGAGGAGCACGGGCAGCACTCCGGATGCCGATGGATCGAGGGTCCCGGCATGGCCGAACCTGCGGTATCCCCAGAATCGTGCGACTTCCGCCGCGGCCCTCCTCGAGGTGCATCCCGGCGGCTTGTCCAGCAGGTAGACGGCCCCGCGGCCCCCACGGGGATCGAGGGTCATGTATCCTTCCGGTCCATCTTCCTCATCAGCCTGAGGACCTCCTCGCCTTCCTCGATCGAACTGTCCTGGAGGAAGTGGAGCTCGGGCACGGTCCTGAGGCTGAGCCTCTCGGCCAGAAGGCGGCGGGCGTAGCCCTTCGCCGACTCCATGGCATCCCTGGAACGGCGCTTCTCCTCGTCGGTCCCGAGGGTCGAGAAGAAGATGAACGCGTGTGTGGCGTCGGGAGACAGCTTCACGCGGGTCACGGTGATGAACCCTATCCTGGGATCGGCGATCTCGGTCCGCAGGATTCCCTCTATCTCTGCACGGACGGTCTCCGTGAGCCTCTGGAACCTTCTCTCCTTCATCGGATCGGAGCTACAGCTCCCTCGACACCTCGACTATCTCGTAGCACTCGATGGTATCGCCCGACTTCAGATCGGCATAGCCCTCCAGGCCGATGCCGCACTCGTAGCCTGCGGCGACCTCCCTGCGGTCGTCCTTGAAGTGCTTCAGGGACGAGAGCTGGCCCTCCCACACGACCACGCCGTTCCGCACCAGACGGAAGCGGGAGTTCCGCTTCACCACGCCTCCGACCACGTAGCACCCGGCAATGGTCCCGATCTTCGGGACGCGGAAGATCTGGCGTATCTCGGCGGAACCCAGGAACTCCTCGCGCTTCTCGGGTTTCAGGAGGCCTGAAAGAGCCTTCTTCACGGTATCCTCGACATCGTAGATGATGCTGAAGCACTGGATGTCGACTCCGCTCGCCGCGGCGCGCTCGCGGGCCCTGGAGTCGGGCCTCACCCTGAAGCCGACGATGACGGCGCCGGAGGCGGCTGCGAGCATGACGTCGCTCTCGGCGATGCCGCCGGCCCCGCTCCTGATCACGTCGACCGACACCTCGTCGGTGTTCATCCTGGTGAGGGTGTCCACGATGGCCTCGGCCGAGCCCTGCACGTCGGCCTTTACTATGAGCCTCAGGGTGCTGTCGCCTTCGGCGGCGGCCTTGAAGAAGTCCTCGAGGGTGATCTTCCGGTGAGACTGGAGCTCGCGCTCCCTCTCGACGATCTGGCGCCTCAGGCCTATCTCCTTCGCCTCCTGCTCGGACTCCACCACTATCACGGAATCCCCGGCCTCGGGCACCCCGGTGCAGCCCATCAGCTGGATGGGAGTGCTGGGGCCGGCCTCCACTACGGGCTCGTTGTTCTGGTCGTAGAGCGCCCTGACCCTTCCGGTGCACTGGCCGGCGATGAACGAGTCGCCGAGATGGAGGGTCCCGTCCTGGATCAGGATGCTGGCGACGGTTCCGCGGTAGGGGTCGACCCTGCCCTCGAGGACCGTGGCCCTGGCCGGGCGGTCTGGGCAGGCCTTCAGATCGAGCATGTCGGCCTGGACCAGGATCTTGTCCAGGAGATCGTCCACGCCCTGGCCCGTGATGGCGCTGACCTCGGCGCACTGGACCTCGCCGCTCCACTCCTCCACCAGCACCTTGTGGCTGGCCAGATCCTGCCTGATGAAGTCGGGGTTGGCCGTGGGCAGGTCCATCTTCGTGATCGCCACGACTATCGGCACTCCGGCGGCCTTCGCGTGATCGATGGCCTCCTCGGTCTGGGGCATCACCCTGCTGTCGCCCGCTACGACGAGGACGACGACGTCAGTCACCTGGGCGCCCCTGGTCCTCATGGCCGTGAAGGCGGCATGGCCGGGGGTGTCGATGAAGGTGACGCTCCTGCCCCCTGCGACGTTCGCCACGTAGGCGCCTATGTGCTGCGTTATGCCGCCGGCCTCGGTCGATATGACGTTGGTCGACCTTATCCTGTCGAGGAGGGCTGTCTTGCCGTGGTCGACGTGACCCATGATCGTGACCACCGGGGCCCTCTGGACCTCCCTGCAGCTCTTCTCGACCCTGCGCTTCTCGATCGATTCGGCGCCGTACTCGGAGACGGTTTCGATGTGGTGCCCGAATTCGGCGGCCACGAGCGCGAGCGTATCGGCGTCGAGCCTCTGGTTGGCCGTGGTCATGAGACCCAGCTCCAGGCACTTCGCGATGACCTCGCTGAGAGGCACGTCCATGAGGTCCGCCAGCTCGGAGGGGGAGGTGAACTCGGTCACCTGGAGGACCTCGCCCTCGCCGGACGCGGTAAGCTTCTCGTGGCGCTCCTGCTTCTCCTCTCGGTAGCGCCTGCGGCGCTTCTTCTGGCTGCGGGCGGCATTGGAGCCCATCTGGGCGACGGTGTCGCGCACAGCCTTGACCGCCTCCGCGGACACTACCGCCTTCTTGCGGCGCTTCTTGCGCTTCTTGGACTTCGACGCTCGGTCGCGCGCCTCCTGCTTCTCCTTCTCGAACCTGCTGACCACGCTCTTGCGCTGATCCTCGGTCAGGGTGCTCATGTGGCTCTTCACGACCACCTGCATGTCGGTGAGCACCTTGATGAGGGCCTCGCTCGAGATGTTGAGCTCTCTGGCCAGCTCGTAGACCCGCTGCTTCTTCTCCGCCTGCTGCTCAGTCATCTCCACCGCCCTGTCCGGCTCCGTCGGAAGCGGCCCTGCCGGCCTCGTGCTCCGCCCTGAGCGCCTCGACCTCGATGGCACGCTTCTCTACCAGACGCCTGGCCTCCTGATGGATCTGCCCGACCTTGACCGGCCCGATGCCGTGCACCTTGAGGAGATCCTCCTCGGTGACCTCCGCTATCGAGTTGGCCGAGTCGTACCCTGAGACCCTCAGGCGCTCCAGGAGCTTGTCGCTTATCCCCGGGATCTCGGATGCCTCGACCCTGAGCATCTCCTCCCAGCGCTTCTGCTCCTCCCATAGGGATTGCGTCTCTATGTCTATCCTCGAGCCCACCAGCTCGCCGGCAAGCCTGACGTTGTGGCCGTTCTTGCCTATGGCGAGGGAGAGGTGGTCGTCGGGGACTATCGCGATCATCCTGATCCGCTCCTCGCCCGTTTCCGGATCGGTCTCGCGCGTCTGGTCGACGTTGAGCACCGTAGCGGGCAGGAGGGCGTGGGTGACGAGCACCCTGCGGTCCATGGTCCAGGGGATGATGTCGATCCTCTCGCCGTTGAGCTCCCTCATCACGGCCTGGACCCTGCTCCCCTTGACTCCAACGAAGGTGCCCACCGCATCGACCCTGTGGTCGTTGCTAGCCACCGCGAGCTTGGTCCTGACGCCCGGCTCGCGGGCTATGGCCCGGACTTCGACGACGCCCTCCTCGATCTCGGGGGCTTCGCGCTCGAAGAGCCGCTTGACCAGGAGAGGCGTGGCCCTGGAGAGGACGAGCTGGGGCTCCATCGAATCGGGCTTCTCGACCCTGATGAGGACGGGGAGGATCGGGTCGTTCTGGTTGTAGCGCTCGCCCCTGGCCCGCTCCTCGGCGGGCACGACGGCCTCGATGCGGCCGGCGACCTGGACCAGGACCCTGTTCCTGTAGACCTGCTGGACACGGCACCTGGGGATGATGTGGCCGATCTTGTCCTCGTACTCGTGCTGGACCTGCTCGCGCTCCGCCATCCTGACCAGGGTCAGGAACTCCTGCCTGAACACGTTGACGGACGAGCGCTGGAACTCGGAGATGTCGACCGGCATCGAGATCTTCTCGCCGTTCTCGGCGTCGGGCTTGATCTTCCTGGCCTTCTTCCTGGCTATCTGGAGGTGCTCGCTGCCCTCCTCGACGTTCTCGACGACCTCCATCACGGCTTCCAGCCTGACGTCGCCGAGCTGGTGATCCCACGAGATCCTGATGTCCTGCGGGCTTCCGTACTCGAGTTCGGTGGCCTTCATCAGGGCCTGGAACAGGCTCCTGACGAGGACCTCCTTGTTCACGCCCTTCTCTCTGACCAGCCTCGCGAGAGCGTCAATCCTGTCGTAGTTCGACACTTCGTTCTCCCTAACCGGAAATGGGCTCCCGACCGGCTGCGCCCGTCAGGCCTTCCTGCCCTTGTTCACACCCGTCTCCAGGACTTCGACGGCGCGCGTCACGACCGAGACCGGCACTATCCTGCCCCCGGGAAGGACGAGGCACCCGCCCTCGAAGGACAGGAGCTCGCCCTCGAAAGTCTCGCCGCCGGCCTCGACCCTGATGGTCCTGCCGACGCATCTCAGCCAGTCGTTCTCGGACTCGAGCCTGCGCCCTACTCCGGGCGAGCCGACCTCGAGAACGTATGACCCGGATTCGACCATCTCGCGGTCGAGCATGTCCTCGATCGCCCTGGACAGAGCCGCGCATTCGCCGACAGTCACCCTGCCGGGCCGGTCGACGAGGACCCTCAGCACGGCCCGCCTGCCGGTCTGGAACCACCCCGCGTCCACTACGAGGAGGCCCATGCCGCTCGCGAGCGTCTCGAGCGATTCCCTCAACCGGGCCGCGTCCAGTCGGCATCCCCCCAGTAAAGTACAAAACCGCCCCGCTGGCAGGTGCACCCGCCCGCGCGGCTCGTACGCATGCAGGAGCTTTTAGCGCTTGAATCTAGCTGGAAACGCCAATCCTGACAAGGGCGGAGGGGCCGCGAGGGGCCGGCCGCCATCCCCGGCGGGCATCACATCACCGAGGCCAGGACGTCCCCCTCTATGATGTCATCCTCCAGGATTTTGACGAAGGGATTCCCGGCGTCGCCGAACCGCGTCATCAGCAGGGGTTCGATCTCCCCGAAGAGCGAGTACATCGAGTACATAGCCTCCTCGGGGCCCAGCAGCGAATCGAGCGTGGTCCTGAGCGTGTCGATTCTCGCCAGGAGGAAGTCGCGCTGGATTTCGGTATAGCCCTGCGATTCGACCCAGAAGGAGCTCGCGATCAGGAAGTGGAACGCTATCGAGGTCCGGACGCCTTCAGCGCCGGTGAGCGCGATGCTGTCAGCCAGCTCGGCGGCCGAGGCCATGGCCGATCCGGGTACCCAGGGCTCCGGCGAATCGGGATCGAGGTCCCTCGCGGCGAGCATCCCCCCGGTCCCGTACCAGACGCTCTCGAAGCGTGCCAGGACGGCCGGGGGCACGTTGTCCCGGAAGTCGCTCCTCGAGATCATGATCCGGTTCATGAGGAACATGTCCACGTCCTGGAGGCCGAGGACCGTCTTCAGGAAGGAGATCCTCCACCCTGCAACAGTCCCCGTCCGCGGCAGGGCGGCCATGACCTGCACAGGCACGATCCCGTCCGGCGGCCAGAGGGAGATCCATTCGAAACCGTCGGTGAGGAGGCACATGGAAAGCTCGACCATCCCTTCGGGGCCGCGGGGATCGCCCTTCAGGGAAAGGGCCACCGCTCTCGCCGCCAGATGTCCGGGCAGCAGGGCGTCAGTCGACGCCATCCCGCCTTCGGCCAGGGCCAGGAGCCCCGTGGTGTCGCAGGCCATGGCCCTGCGGAAGAGGTCGGCGTCGGTGGCTGCCATTGCCGCCTGGTCCGCCAGGTCGGACGTCAGGCGTTCGCGTATGTCGGCGGGGAGCTCGTCGCAGGTGGCCGAGAGAGCAGTGCACAGGCTGTCGGCGGCGTCCGGATGGAACAGCATCGCGAAGCCCGAGGTCCATTCCGCCGTCCTGATCCTGGATTCGGTCCTGTCGCCGGTCGCGCTGGATCCGGCTATGCCCTGGAGATCGTCCAGCCAGATGATGTGGAGGGCGTCGAATCCGCCTCCCAGGGGGGCGAGGGCATTGGCCTGGTGGATGTAGTCCGCCCGCCGGTGGCCATGGAGCTGATAGGCCCTCCTCATGGCCCTCATCGTCATGTCGGGCATGCCCAGCCTCGTGTAGGTGAGCGCGAAGTTGTTGTTGAGCTCGGCGTAGTCGGGAGCCCTCGTCCTGAGGGATTCATAGGCGGCGAGCGCCTGCATGGTGGCTTCGAGCGAGAGTTCGCGGCCGGCGGGATAGCCGGCCTCCAGCGTCAGCCTGGCGAGCGCCGGATTCGCGGGCTGATAGAGGATGGCCTTGGTGAGCCATGCGCTGCCGAGGCCGTACCATCCCCCGAGCTCCTCGGGGTTGACCTCGACGCACCTGGTGCAGATCGCTATCGAGCTGTCGCAGCACACCCAGGCGTACTGGAACCGCTGCAGTGCCTCCTGCCGCCTGTCCTCGTCGCCTGTCTGCTCCCAGGCCATGGCTGCATTGGCAGCCAGACCGAGTTCGCTCTCTATCTTGTCCAGATACTGGTCCTTGCCCATGAACAGGTAGTGGCCGGACCTCATTCCGGTTACGTATCGCCCAGTGCCCCAGAGTGCCATGAACAGGGCCGGGAGCAGGAACAGGACGGCCACCGCCCTGGGCAGGGTCCTTTCACCCGTCCTGCCTCCCGAGAGGAGCAGGCCGCAGAACAGGGCGAACACGAAGGCGCCGGGCGGCCATCTCAGGCTGACCGACACGAAGGCCTCGCCGAGGAAGGCGACGATGCCCGCCAGTATCCCGGCATCCCCGATGGACAGCTTCCTCCTCCCGCCCGACCCGTCGTCCATCGCGGAGGAGAAGAGCCTCCAGAAAGTCGCCGCGAACAACAGCGCTCCCACGATGCCGATCTCCACGAGTATCTCGAGGTACTCGCAGTGGACGTGGAGCGTGTTGTGGCTGGTGCCCAGGATGCTGTACATCGGGTTCCGAACTGCAGGGAAGATGATCTGGAACGTGCCGGGGCCGTATCCCAGGAAGGGATTGGCGGCTATGAGCGCAAGGGCGCCGCTCCAGATGACCAACCTCACCCTCGCCGTGCCCTCGCCGAGACGGGACAGCTCCAGGAGCCTGTCCTTCATCAGCAGGCCGATTATCACGAAGGCTGCCAGCGCCGCCAGCGGGATGACCAGGCTCCTCCCGGAGCCCACGCGGCTGCCGGTCGACGTATAGAGCGCCATGAAGACCAGCCCGGCGATCATCCCGAGCAGGCTCCCGCGGGTGCCGCTGGCGGATATCGTCAGCACCGAGATCAGGGTGAACGCGGCTAGGGACGACAGCTTCGCGGCCCTGCCCATGCGCGATCCCATGAGGATCCCGACGGCTGCGGGCATGAAGGCCGCTACGAGGCCCCCCAGCAGGTTCGGGTTGCCCAGCGAACCCGAGACCCTGCCTCCGGAGCCGAGGTAGACATCCCAGGGGAAGATCACGACGTTCATCCACTGGAGCATCGAATAGACGCAGAGCAGGGCCATTGTCACAAGAAGACCCCACTGCACAGTGATCCTGCCCTTGTCGTCGAGCAGGAGCCCGGCGGCCCCGGCAGTCAGACCGAGCATGCCGAGGCTTATGATGATGTTGGGGCCGTTCACGGAGGGCACGCCGGAGAAGTGGCGGGCCGTCATCCATGCCATGAGCAGGAGAAAGGCCGACGCCAGCCTCCAGTCCACCGAGCGGTTGAGGGGAACCCCCCTCGCAGCCGCGGATGCCACCAGCAGCGAGACCGCGGCCCCGCCCAGGCAGTAGGCGAGCTCCTTGACCAGGATGCTCGATCTGTTGTTGGGCAGGAGAGTGAACACGACGAGGGCGGACACGAGTATCAGCAGCCAGGGGGCGACGGATCTCTCGAAGGGTCTACTGGTCATCCCTGGTCCTGTTCCTCTTCTCTCCACGCGAGATGAAGAAAGCGATGATGGCCGAGAAACCTACGGCATGGGCAAAGACGAGCACGGCCTGGTAGGGGGCCAGGGTCGGGAGCAGCAGGGCCAGGATGCCCATGAGCACCCCGACCGCGTAGAGGAGCAGCACGGCCTCCCTGTGGCTCATGCCGATCCGCATCAGCCTGTGGGCCAGGTGGTTCCTGTCGCCGGAGAGGAGGGGCACGCCCCTCCGTTTCCTGTAGATGAGGACCAGGAGCGTGTCCAGCAGGGGCACAGCCAGGACCAGCAGCGGCGAGAAGATCGCGATCTCCCTGATGGAACCGGCTGGCGTGTAGACACCGAGGACCGATGCGATGCCCAGCATGAATCCGAGGAAGTTGCTCCCGCAGTCGCCCATGAAGATCGAGGCGGGATTGAAGTTGAAGACGAGGAAGCCGCACGAGGCTCCGGAAAGGGCGGCGCAGGCGAAGGCCACCGCCTCGTTGCCGGAGATCAGGTTGATGACCGTCAGAAATGCCGTGGCTATCGCGGATACCCCTGCGGCGAGGCCGTCGGCGTGATCCAGGAGGTTGAGCGAGTTCGTCATCCCGACCAGCCAGATGATTGTGAGAGGGGCCGAGAGCCACGCCAGCGGGCCTCCGGCCAGGAAGATGCTGAGCTGGGCGCCCTTGAGCACGAAATAGACCCCGACCGCGAGTGCCGAGAGGGACTGGAGGAGGAGCTTCATCCGGGGGGAGAGCTCGAGCATGTCGTCGAGCAGACCCGTCAGGGCCATCAGGAGGCCCCCGCCGATGACCATCACCCCCAGGGACTGCCAGTTCAGGGGGGTGTCGGCTACCGCGCCCTCGGGCAGGCCGCGCCAGAAAACGAGCCCCGCAGCGATCGTCAGGGCGAAGGCCGAGTAGACCGCCGCCCCGCCCAGCAGGGGCGTGGCGATGAGGTGCTTCTTCCTGTTCCCGGGCCTGTCGACGAGGTTTGTCCGGAGGGCAACCCTCCGGGCTACCGGGGTCAGAAGGAGCGATATCGTGAGCGCCCCGATGAAGGCGAACAGGATGTGCTGGATGGAATCGCTCATTTGACGAGCCTTTCGCCGCCTGCGCCGAAGAAGTGGCAGCGCCCTGGCCTGAAGCCGAGCCGGAGCACGCTCCCGACGGAAGCCTCCACGGACGGGTCGCACCTCATGACGATCGGCTCACCCGTATCCGTTCTCATGTAGACGATCTTCTCGTTGCCCAGTATCTCCACGACCTCGGCTACGCAGGAGACGGGGCCTGCCTGGAGCGGGACCACGTCCTCGGGCCTGATGCCGATCCTGGCGGCTCCTTCCGGGAGATCCTGCCCCGACGACACCGCCCCCGCCCTCCCGGCTCCCCCCCCGGCCAGTTCGAGGAAGTTCATCGCGGGGCTCCCGATGAATCCGGCCACGAACGAGTTCACGGGTCTGTCGTAGAGTTCGAGAGGGGCGGCGAGCTGCTGGATCAGGCCGTCCCTGAGCACGACTATGCGGTCGCCCAGCGTCATGGCCTCGGCCTGGTCGTGCGTGACGTAGATCATCGTGGATCCGAGCCGGTGATGGATCCTGGCCAGCTCGCTCCGCATCTGGACGCGCAGCTTGGCATCGAGGTTGGACAGGGGTTCGTCGAAGAGGAACACCGAGGGCTTCCTGACGATGGCCCTTCCCAGAGCCACCCTCTGCCTCTGACCGCCGGACAGCTCGCGCGGCTTCCTGCCCAGGAGGGCGGTGATCTCCAGGATGCCCGCGGCCTCCTCGACCCTCCGGTTCAACTCCGGCCCCGGTATCCTCCGCATTCGCAGGGCGAAAGCCATGTTGTCGAACACGGTCATGTGCGGGTAGAGGGCGTAGTTCTGGAAGACCATGGCGATGTCGCGGTCCTGCGGGGAGACGTCCGTCACGTCGCGCCCGCCTATCCATACTGAACCGGAGGTCGGGGTCTCGAGCCCGGCAAGTATCCTGAGCGAGGTGGACTTGCCGCATCCGCTCGGTCCCACGAGCACGAGAAAGGAGCCGTCCTCCGCGGTCACGGTGAAATCCCTCAGGGCTGTCACCCCGCCGGGGAAGACCTTGCCTACCGATCTGAATTCGACTGCCGCCATGTCCCCCCCGTCACCTGACGAGGACCGACACCTCCCTGCCGCCGTATTCCGCGCGGAGATGGTTGGACGGATCGGGCACCCAGATGTGCCCGTCCACGAGGAAGGCGTACCTGTACCTTCCCTTCTCGAGGGCGGCCTCGGCCGTCCAGAATCCGTGATCATCGGGGGTCATAGCCCCGCAGGACGGGTCGAGCGTGCCCCCGGCGGATTCGAGGCCCCCCCATGCGTTCCAGTCGCCGATCACCTGGACCGAGGCGGCCCCGGGATACCAGAACCTGAATCCGCCGGGATCCCCCAGGGTCACGGGCGTGAAGGCGGAGCACCCGCCGAGGGTGAGCGCCAGCAGGAGCGCGGGTACGGCCGCGGCGATCCGCAGCCTCATGGGAACACCGCGCAGAGCGAGGCCCCGACGGTCGTCACGCCGCCCGACCTCTCGAGCACGATCAGGGCGCGGGCACCCTGCCTGCAATAGGCCACGCCCAGGCTGCATGCGGGCTGGGGAAGGGCCCCTCCCCCGGCTTCCGGGCTCGCCGAGATGTCGAGCAGGGCGTGCACCCCCGGAAGCGGCGAGTAGCCTGCGGTTCCCGTGATCCTCACACTGTCCTGCATCAGCTCCAGCCCGCCGCCCATGGAAGTCCGCCCGGCATGGAGGACCGATTCGAGGCTGCACTGCCAGGAACGGCCTCCGATCCCGGTGGCGAGGAGGGAGTGGTGGAAGCCGCCCTCGGAGACGAGGTCGACCGACGCCCTGCCTCTCGCCGCCCCCGGATCGGCGGGATCATACCGGCAGCCGGCCATTCCGGAAAGTGCGGAGGTCAGCGGCCTGACGACCGCATCCAGGCCGACCGTGGTCCTGCCCGGCGGGAAGGCTTTCCCGGGGACTTCGATCGAGTCACCGGCCCAGGTGAAAACGGGAACGAGTTCGAGACGGCCCCCGCCCCAACCCAGGGGCGAGTATCCTGCTCCTTCGACGACAAGGGCCGTGGAATCGGCTCCCGACCCGCTCCTGGCCAGAACGATCCAGGGTTCGATCATGCGCAGGTCGACGCGCGCCTCGTATGTGTCGAGATCGAAGGCGGAGTCGGCTCCGGCGCTCCAGATCCGCGTGTAGCCGAAGCTGCCGAAGCCGAGCCATGGAGAGGAGGCTTCGAAGACGCATATGGTGTCGGCGCCGGGAAGGAAGTGCTCCGTGAAATCGAGGGTCGTTCCCAGCAGCCCGCCCAGGCGGCCGTGGATCGAGGACACCGAGTCTATGTCGACCCAGCCGTGCTCGATCAGCGGGTCCCTGAGCCCCGGGACGAAGGGCGCCCTGAGCGAACGCGAGACGCCGGCCCCGATCCAGGGGGTTCCGGGCCAGCCGGCCTCTACGCCGCCGCTCCGCAGGAAGATCTCGCTCGAATCCGCATCCCTGGCCGTGACGGTGAGGGAGGCACCGATGCGCCCGGATTCGAGCTCGAGAGTCTCGCTCAGCTCCATGAGCCTGTCCCCGGCGCCGACCCACGAGTCGCCGCCCGGCGTGCAGAGAGCCTCCGCGGCGAACACCGCCCTCTGGGAGAAGACCCAGCCTCCCGGATCCAGGGAGTCGGGAGGACTCGCCACGGCCATGAGGAGTATCAGTACCAGCTCGCACCTCCGAACCCGCATTCGACGGTTACGGCGTGAACCGCCGAGGAATCCCCGAGCGACAGCCCGTACCCGATGTTGAACCGTCCGACGTCCACGGCAGCCCCC
>JAKLEF010000250.1 GCA_022703195.1 Candidatus Fermentibacterota bacterium
TACTTCCAGGGGCTCTTCGCCCTGGACGGGGTCCTGCCGGCTATTCTGAGCGATGGCGAAGGAATCCACGCAATCCACATATGGATCGTCGACGGGAATGATGCATACTCGCACCTGCACGCCTCCGACACCCGGGCATACGACTGCAGCGCGAACTACCTGCTCTACTCCGAGGAGCTGAAGCTCCTCTCCGAACTCGGCTGCCGGAGGTGCCTGCTTGGTTCGGCTTCCGGCGGGGGGGGCGAGGATGGGCTCTATGCATTCAAGCGGCAGTTCGCGAATGCGACCGCCGACAACCATCTTCTGGGTCTCGTGATGGACAGGGCCGCCTACGCGGAGCTGACGGGATCGCCCTTGCACGACGGCGGCTACTTCCCGGCCTACAGGCGCGGAGAACTGCTCTGAGCCCCCCGCCGGGGCGCGGTGCTGTGCCGGGCAGGCCCGGACTGCTGCGCATCGTCGTGCCTGTTGCTGTTTCGATCCTGATCCTGTACCTGATGTACTCGAAGATCGATCCCGGAAGCCTGCTCTCGGGCCTCTCCCGGATCGACGCGCGGTGGGCCGCCGCCTACGTGGCCATGGCCTGCATGGAGCCCCTCGTGAGGGCTCTCAGGTGGAGAGCCCTCCTCGGGAGCGGGCCGTTCGGAACCGTGGCCGGCGGCATGTATACCGGCAAGGCCTGTAACAATCTGTTCCCGTTGAGGATGGGCGATGCGGTGCGGGTCCAGTACCTCAGGGACAGGGCAGGGCTCCCGTACCGCAGGACCGTCGCCTCTCTGATCGGAGAGACGATGATGGATCTTGCCTTCCTGGCTCTGACAGGCATCCTTTTCGCACTTCTGGCCATCAACCGGTACGGACGGATACTCACCATCGCACTGATCGTCCTCCTGGCCATCGGACTGCTCTCCGCCCTGGCCGTGTTCTACTCCAGGCGGAAGGGAGGGACCGCCGGGATATCCCGTGTTCTGCACGCCCTCTCGACCCAGATGGGGGAGATGGCGAGCGGCGCCAGGGGTGTCAGGATCCTCGCCGCCACTCTCCTCCTCTGGGGCTACACGATCGCCGCATCCTACTGCGGCCTGCGGATGATGCTCCCGTCCGTGTCGGCGGTCGGGGTCCTCGGATCGATAGCCCTGGTCTACTTCGCGGCCATGATACCGTCCGCGCCTGGCTTCATCGGCTCGTACCATGCGGCGGTCGCGACGAGCCTGGGCCTGATGGGCTACTCCTTCTCCGAGTACGCCTCGCTGCCCATCGTCGTGCACGCTCTCCAGTTCATCCCCCAGGTGCTCATCGGCCTCTCGACCGGCATGAAGTATCTGCATGCCAACGACTGGCGGAGGGCATACGTCGAATTCGACACGGCCAGACGGCGCATCATGAAGGGGGACTGATGAGGGTAGCGGTGATCGGCGGAGGGGTGTCGGGTCTGTCCGCGGCCTACTGGCTGCTCGAGGCGGCCGGAGCCGGCACGGATCTGGAGCTGCACCTGTTCGAGAAGCGGGACGCGGTCGGCGGGCTCTGCCAGACCGTCGGGATGGAGGGCGGCTTCAGGTTCGACTTCGGGCCGCACAACATCCACTCGGTCGATCCGTGGTTCAACTCCTTCATGGAGGATCTGCTGGGCGAGGAGTACCGGACGCGCGTCTACAAGCCCAGGGTCGTGTTCAGGGACAGATTCATCCCTTATCCGATGAAGGGGCTCGACATACTCGGCGGCGTGTCTCCCCTGACCTCCGCGGCATGCGCTGCGAGCTTCCTCTGGAGCAGGATCGAGTCACTCTTCACGGAATGGAGGGACGACACCTTCGAGGACTTCATCCGCAACAGGTTCGGCAGGAAGCTGTACGACATCTACTTCGGGCCTTTCACGGAGAAGACCTGGGGCGTGCCCGGCAGCATGATCTCTGCAGATTTCGGCAGGCAGAGGATCGGTGTCTTCACCCTCTGGGACCTCTTCAAGCGCACATTCCTGGGCATGAAGCCGAAGGCGGTCGAGGCCGAGGAGGACCCGTTCCTGAATTCCCGGTGCTTCTATCCCGACAGAGGGAGCGGGACGATCATCGACACGCTCAGGAGGGCCTGCGAATCCGATCCCCGGTTCGTGCTCCATTCCCCCGAACCCGTGGAAGGCATCACTCCCGCCGGAGGCGGGTACGTTCTCCGGACAGCGAAATGCAGGTTCGATGCCGATCTGGTCATGTCGAGCATCTCCCTGGAGGATCTCTGCAGGATGCTCGGCCTCCCGGACCCGGGGCTGGTCTACATCTCGACACGGTTCCTGCTCCTAACCCTGGACCAGGAGTCCGTCTTCGGATCGACCCCGTGGGTCTACTTCGCCGATGACCGAACCGCCTTCAACAGGGTGAGCGAGCCCCGGAACATGAGCCCGGAGATGTCGCCCGAAGGGCGCACCTCGCTCTGCATCGAGTTCACCACCACCGGGAGCGACAGGATCTCGGCCGCTTCGGGCGGTGATCTCCTGGATCTCGCCTTGGCCGGCCTCTCCAGATACGGCCTGCTCGGACGAGGTCCGGTCATCGACTGGAAGGTCGTGGACTGGGAGAACACCTATCCGCTCAGAACCCTAGACTACAGGAAAGCCACAGGAAGAGCCCTCGCATCCCTGGCTCCGTTCCGGAACCTCTTCACCCACGGCAGGCTCGGCCGGTTCGAGTACTACAACATGGACCACTGCATGACGGAGGCCCGGAGCCTTGCCGGCACCGTCGCGGAGAGCCTGGCCGGAGGCCGGCACTGATCCTGAAGCCCGTTTCCGTGACTGCTCCTGCGGCGACGGCAGCCGCGATCCTCCTTCTGCGCATCGCGGCCCTGTTCGTGATAGGGGCTCCAGGCAGCGAAGCCTGGGAGGGAAGGATCTCGTACACGGACACGAGCTCGTACCTGCACGCCACTGCCGACCTGGAGGACGGAACCCAGGACGAGCCCCTCTTCCGCACCCCCGGCTACCCTCTCTTCCTGATCGCGACGCGGGACATCGCAGGCCCACGCTGGACGGCCACAATGGTGCTCCAGCAGCTGGCCGACCTCATCACCGCCCTGGTAGTCATCGCGGCATCCGCCCCGGTCCTCGGCAGGGCGGGCGCAGCCTGGGCGGGAGCCCTCTACCTCCTGCTGCCGTCGGGGATCATCTA
>JAKLEF010000251.1 GCA_022703195.1 Candidatus Fermentibacterota bacterium
AGTTTCAGGATCGCGGCTACTTCTACGCCTCGGTCGAACCGACCGTCTCCGCGGACACAACGGCCGGCGAGATCTCCGTCACGTTCAACGTGACCGAAGGCGAGCGGGCCCACATCAGGCGCATCGAGATAGTTGGCAACACCCGCACCATGGACAACGTGATAAGGCGGCAGCTCTGGGTCACCCCGGGCGACCTTTTCCAGAGGACGGCCCTTGTCAGGAGCCTGCGCAACATCTTCTACCTCAATTATTTCGACAATGTGGTCCCCGACTTCCGTGCAATCGACGGCTCCTCGGACATCGATCTCGTCATCGAAGTGGCCGAGAAGTCCACCGGGAAGGCCGGGTTCGGAGCGGGCTACGGAGCCAGCGACGGGTTCAACGGCTATCTGGAGCTCGGGGAGACCAACCTCCTGGGGCGCGGGCAGAGCGTCTCGATCAACTACCAGTTCTCGAAGTCCTCGAACGACGTCGAGCTGAGCTTCACCGAACCGTGGTTCAGGGACACGCCGCTCACTCTCGGCGGCGAGGTCTTCCACACAACCTCCGACAAGGACTACTACGACCGCACTAGGACCGGCGGAGCCGTGACGGTGGGGCGCGTGCTCCCGTGGATCGACTACACCTCCGCCTCCGTGCGCTACATGCTCGAGCGCACCAACGTCTTCAACATCACCGAGGACTCCACGAGCTACTACTACAGCCTGAACGACACCGACTGGCCGAGGTGGACGAGCTCCGTCAGGTTCTCGGTCGTCCGCGACAGCAGGGACAGGCAGGTATTCCCGGGCGAGGGCTCGGAGAACTCGTTCATCGCCGAGTTCGCGGGTGGCGCCCTGGGCGGGAACATCGGCTATCAGAAATACCTCCTCGACAGCAGCTGGTACATCCCCTCCATCTGGAAGTGCGTGTTCATGGTCAGGGCGAGGACAGGGCTGCTGGCCTCGCTGGCCGGCGAGTCACCTCCGGCGTACGAGCTCTTCGAGCTTGGCGGAACCGGCTTCTACGGCGTCAGGGGATACGACAGCGAGACCATCGGGGCGGTCGAGGGGTTCGAGACGGTGGGCGGCAAGTTCATGCTGATCCTCTCGGCCGAGTACAGGCTCAGGCTGCTCGACCAGCTGCAGCTCGCGGCCTTCATGGACGCAGGCAACACATGGAGCTCGATGTCGCTCGCCGATGTCGGAGATCTCAACAGGGGCGCCGGTCTGGGCTTCCGGATCGAGGTGCCGATGCTGGGCATCATGGGCCTCGACTACGCATACGGTTTCGACGGACCCGACCAGGGATGGCAGCCCCATTTCCAGTTCGGGACCGACTTCTGACGGATTCCCGATCACGGACGGAGCTTGGATGAGGTTGATCACGATTGCCGCACTCCTGCTCCCGGCCGCCGCCGGTGCAGGGACCGTAGCCGTCCTGGATTCCGAACGGATCTTCGAATCGCTGGGCGGGGTGGCGGATGCCAGGGAGCTTCTCGAGGCCGAGATGGACGATTGGAACGCCCATGCCGACTCTCTCCAGGCCGACATAGACGCCATCGAACTCGACCTCTCCCGGACCCTGATGATGAGCCCGGAACGGAGGAGGGAGCGCGAGGCGCTCCTGGAGGAGAAAAGGGCGGAACTCGAGCAGTTCCTGTCCTCCACGTTCGGCCCGGGCGGCCTGGCGGAGCGCCGGAACGAGGAACTCGTCACCCCGATCGTCGACGAGATCAACGAGGCCGTGCGCGAGCTGGGAACCGAGAACGGATACGAGCTGGTCCTCGATACGGCCGGGGGATTCGTCGTCTATGCCGACGAGTCGCTCGACATCACTGACCTGGTGATCACCAGGATGTCCACCGGTGGCGCGGCGGATTAGCCTCGCCGACCTCGCGGCGGCCCTCGGCGGAGAGCTGGTCGGCCCCGGGGGCGACGAGGCGGTGGAGGGGGTCTCGTCCCTTCAGGATGCAGGCCCCGCCGAGGTCTGCTACTACGGCAACCCTCTCTATCGCAGACAGCTCTCGTCCACGAGGGCGCTCGCGGTCATCTGCTCGGGGGACGTCGAGACCTCGGCCCCCAACAGGATCAGGGTGTCGAACGCCTACGACGCCTTCCGCAGGACCCTCGGGCTCTTCGCCCCGGACAGGAGCTCCGGGTTCGACGGCGTCCATCCGTCCGCAATCGTGCATCCCACGGCCGTCGTCGGGGCGGGGTCGGCAATCGGCCCGTGCACCGTGCTCGAACAGGGAGTCACGATCGGGGAGGGCACGCGGATCGGGTCCTGCTGCTGCATCGGCAGGGATGCCAGGCTGGGTTCGGGATGCGTGATCCACTCCCATGCCGTGGTGGAGGCCGGCACCGTTATCGGCGACAGGACCGTCATCCATTCCGGCACCGTGCTGGGAGCCGACGGCTTCGGCTTCGTCCCGGACCCTGCCGGCCACAGGAAGGTGCCCCAGAACGGCATAGTGGTGATCGGGAACGACGTCGAGATCGGGGCCAACTGCACCATCGACAGGGCCGTCACCGGGGCCACCACGGTGGGGGACCACTGCAAGCTCGACAACCTGGTGCACCTCGCCCATAATGTCACACTCGGACCCGGCTGCCTGCTGGCCGCGCAGGTCGGCATCGCAGGCAGCACCCGTGTCGGCAGGGGAGTCGTTTTCGGCGGCCAGGCCGGCATCGGGGGACATATCGAGATCGGCGACGGGGCAACCATCGCCGGTCAGGCCGGTGTCACGAAGAGCGTGCCGGCGGGTGCCGTCGTTTCCGGCTACCCGGCCAGGCTTCACGCGAGGGCACTCAGGATCGACGCCGCCCTCTCGAGGCTGCCGGAGTTCATGGAGTCGGCTTCCGGCATCGTCGGAACGCCGGGAGGCGACGCGCGGGAACGCCCCCTCCGGTCGCCCGGGGGCATCGACGCCGGATCGGATGGGTCCCCGGCTATCCCGGAGACTTGAGAGGACGGGCATGCGGGATCGACCCCGCAAGCCGCCCGGGTACCGTGACGCTGGACAGGGCCGGTCCCGGACCGCCGTGCCCGGAGACCAGGAGGAGAGAGCCCAGTGAGCCAGAACCAGACGACCCTCGAGAAGCCGGTGACCTATCGGGGTATCGGCCTCCATACCGGCAACGTCACCACGATCACGTTCAAGCCG
>JAKLEF010000252.1 GCA_022703195.1 Candidatus Fermentibacterota bacterium
TGGATTTCATCGCGGGAGGAAGGGGTTCCGCCGGTCCCCGGAAGGCGGGAGAGGCAGGAAGAGGTATGAAGTCCCTGTTGTGCGCCCCGCTTGCGGCGATGCTGATAACGGCAGCGGCATACGCCGATGTAATGCAGATCACCGTTCCATTCGACCCTGAGGAAGTCAGACTGGAAGCCAACGGGTTGTACACGGCGCCCCGGCTGGAAGGTATGTCGCTCATCGAATCCGACGGACAGCCCTGTCTCCCCACGCTCCCCGTGCGGATCGCGCTGCCCGTGGGCTGCCGAGCGACATCGATACGGGCAGTCGATGCAGTATATGAGGTCGTACTGGGCCAGTACCGCATCGCTCCAGCAGGGCCGTGTTTCCCGCTGTCCATGGCTGACGCGGTCGTGCCGTCGCTGCCCGATCCGTCGATCTACTCGCGCGACGCCTTCTTCCCCTCCGACGCCTGCATGTTCAACAGCTCAGGCGCCGTCTGGGGCATCCCGATAGCGTACGCGACCATATATCCCGTCAGGTGGAACCCCGCGACGCTCGAGCTGGAGGTCCTCCAGCACATCACCCTCGAAGTCGAATACGCCCCTGATCCATCTGCCATCCTGATCCAGAGGCGTGCCGCCTCGAGCGAGGCGGCGGCGGTGGATCTGGCCCGCCGCATCGTCGTGAATCCCGATGATGTGAGGGGTTCCGGCTCGGCCATCGTGCCCGAGAGGGATCTAGAGTACGGTCAGTACGTCATCATCGCTCCCCCGGGCTTCGATGGTCAGATTGCAGATCTCGTCGCCTGGAAGACGGCGAAGGGGGTGCCTGCAGAGGTCTACACGACCATCTGGATCGAAGAACAGTACGATGGATACGATCTCCAGCAGAAGATCAGGGCCTTCCTGGCGGACTGCCGCGACGCCGGCACCGACTGGGTCCTGCTCTTCGGCGATGACGACATCCTGCCGGCACGCGATGTCACCCTGACCGGCACCGGCGGCGACGAAGCGCCCTCCGACCTCTACTTCGCGGACATCAACGACACCGGGATCGACCTGTGGGACATGAACGGCAACCACATCTGGGGTGAGTCGACCGACGAGGTCGACTTCCATCCTGATCTCTGGGTCGGCAGGGCCAGCGTGTCCACCACCGCCGAGGCCGAGATCTTCGTCGACAAGGTGATGACCTACGAAGCGGTGCCGTCGGCTCTCGACTACTTCGAGACGGCCCCCAGGGAGATGCGCATCGGCTACTCCACGGGCATCCTCTGGGAGGGCTATTCGGGCGCCGCCAGCGCCGAGATCATCTCCGGCTACCTCCCCGGCATCGAGTGGGAGGAGGAGCGCTGCTACGAGGAGACCGGCAACAGCGAGGCGATAACCATCGAGATGATCAATGCCGGCCCGCACCACGTATATCACGCGAGCCACGGCGGCCCGACCCTGATGTACACCTCGTACGGGAGCGAGTACACCGTCGAGGACATAATGGCCCAGACGAACATCTCGTCAGGCCACCTGCCGGCGATATGGAACTCGATCGCCTGCGACATCGGCGAACTCGACGGCTACGAGTGCTGCGGCGACGCCTGGCTGGCGAGCCCGAACGGAGGCGGCTTCGGCGCCTTCAACTCCAGGTACGGTTACGGACATTACGGCGAACCAGGCTACGGCCCAAGCGAGCGCCTCTGTGAGAGGTTCTACTACGAGCACTTCGTGAACGATGTCGTCCCCCTCGGACAGGCCCACCTGGTCGCCATGGACCACTTCACCCCTCCGACCGCATGGGCTGACAGCTTCGACGTACAGATCCTCGAGCATTGCCTGAAGGAGTACAACCTCTTCGGTGATCCCGAAGTAATGATGTGGACGGAGGCCGCGAGGCCGCTCACGGTCGACCACCCCGCCTCTATCGCAGGCAACACGCAGATCATCGTGACGGTATCCGACCAGAACGGGCCGGTCGAGAACGCCAGGGTCTGCATCCAGAAGGGTGGATGGAAGAACGGCGACATCTACGAGGTCGCCACGACCGATGCCTCCGGCCAGGCCTCCCTCTATGCCGGCCCCGAGTCGGTCGGTGAAATCGTGGTCACCGCCACCGCCCACAACTGCATCCCATACCAGGGGATCATCACGGTCACGGCTCTCGGCATCGGAGGCGGCGAAGGCGCGGTCGGCGTCCTGGCATTCGGCGCAGTCAGCCCCTGCCCGTCCACCGGTACGGCCTCCCTCGCGTTCTCGACCCCCTCGGCGGGCCCTGCGACGATCGAGGCCTTCGACCTCGCGGGAAGGGTGGTCTCGACGGTATTCTCGGGCGACCTGGACACGGGTTCGCATGAGATGACCTGGGACTTCACGAGGGATGACGGGACGCTGCTGCCCTCGGGGATCTACTGGCTGAGGCTCTCCTCGGGTGGCGGATCGGCAACTGCGCAGGCAGTGCTGCTCAGGTAGCCGGAGGCGCCGCCGACAGGCGGTTCAATCGTTGTCCGAGCGGGCCCGCGCGTGCGGGCCCGCTCTTCGATCAGTCCAGGATGTCTCCGGTCGAGAGGTCGAAGAACATCACCCCTCCGTCCACCCCTTCCACCTCGAAGACGCACGCCCGCTGTCCAGCCATCTGAACCCGTGCCGTGCGCCGAACACCTCGTAGTGGGAGACGCTCCTGGAAACCCCGCTGCCGGCCCCGGCCAGCTCGAGCGTGGAGTACTCCCGGATCGTCTCCCCATCCCGGTAGATGCCCAGGGCGAAGTGCGATGCGTCAGGGGCCGACCCCCTCTGCCAGGGGCCGAACCTCACGACCGTGCGATCGCCGGTGCCGCCGAGGTAGATCTCCGACGAGAACCAGCCGTATCTCGAGACGAGCACATCCCCGTCGATGTCGACGAAGTAGACCAGAGTCTCGCCTGAAGTGCCCCAGTCCTCCTCCGGGATGCTCCTTGCGTAGCAGATGCCGTGCTCCGAGGACCTGACCACTGGACGGTTCGATGCCTCGTCGTCGGCGGCCGCAGTGCGTGCCGCCAACAGCAAGCCGAGCGCCAGAAGACCACTCACCCTCATCCATCGCCTCCCGTCTCAGCCAAGAACGCTTCAGCCAAGAACGCTTTTAACTCCTTTAACTTTCTCCGGAACCGGCTGGCCTTCCGAGA
>JAKLEF010000253.1 GCA_022703195.1 Candidatus Fermentibacterota bacterium
CGCCGGCGCGGGCCTTGTCGTGGCCGGCCTTGACCATCATGGGCAGCAGCAGGGCGGCCAGGGCGGCGGTGTCGGCCACTGCCGAACCCGACAGCGCCGCCAGCAGGCAGGCGGCCACGATGGCCACGAAGCCCAGGCCGCCGCGCACCTTGAACCGGCTGGAGGCGTCGAAAGTGAGGTCGACGATTCCCGACGTAACGACCTCGTCGATCTCGAAGGGTATCCCAGCGGCTTCCATCTCCTCCGCGAAGAGGTCCTCGTCGGACATCGAGGGGAAGCCGAACCCGAAGCCGAAGCCGATCTTGAAGCCGGGGTCGAAGCCGTCGCCGGAGCCCGAAGGCTGCGCCAGCAGTGCCGCCGCCGCGAGGATGGCGATCATCTCGACACCTCCAGCAGGATCGTAGAGAACACGGCGGAGTCGAGGGAGGCCTCGACGAAGTAGAGGCCGTCTTCGACGGGTTCTCCGTCACCGTCGTCCAGATCCCAGGTGCGTGAGACGGAAGTGCCGCCCGCGACCTGCACCCCGGGCTCCAGAACCATTACCTCCTCGAGGCAGTCGTTCTTCACGACGATGCTCACCGTGCCGGAGCCGGCCGTAGTGAAGCTCATCTCGTGAGGTCCGCTCACCTGCGTGAAGGGGTACGAGAACGAGTCGCACCCGAGGCCAGCCGTCAGGATCAGCAATGATATGGACAGGAGCCGCATCTTCATGGTCCCCTCCCTGCATCACGTCCACGACGTCCGATGAGAGTATCGTCCACATGACTTTGGATCGCAAGGCTCGGCGAAGAAAGCCTTGCAGGAAGGTCGGGGGATGTCCGGTATTCAGATGCATCGATCGCTGATCGAAGACAGCGGAGGGGCAGGGGGCGGTCGTGAACCGGCTAGGGCTCCTCGGGGAACGTTCCCTCGGGGGCGAACCAGTCCGTCGGATCGACTCCGGTCACCACGGAGCCGGCTTCGACCTCGACTTCGATCAGGGAATGGTCTTCGAGGCCGTGGACCAGGCCGGCAGGAACGGCCCACGAATACCCTGCCGACAGCCCGGCCATCTCCGGGTCGCGTGGATAGGAGACGACGACGTAGTTCCCCTCGGGAACCCGCAGCGCGTAGGAGGACTGCCCGCCGTCGGTGTCGACCGACGCCACCGGCAGGAGCGTATCCGCGTCGAAGGCCACCACGCGCTGGGGCTCGAGGTACTCGCCGGGGAAGGACAGCCGCCCGCGTATGGTCCCTGTGTCGACCACGGGCGTGATGCGGGTGACGCTGGTGCCGCAGGACGCTGTCAGGAGCACGATCGCCGACAGCACGGCCCTTACGGAGCGGGTTCGGCAACCTGGCCTCCGCACCGTGCCATCCCTTTCTTCGCCACTTCTCACGGCCCGACTCATCATCCCCTGGATAGCCATGGCCCTCTTCGTCTTGCGGCGTTCATCCCTTTCGCCCTCAGCGGCAGACCACCAGCCTGGCAGTGCCGGCATGGCCGCCCCCGCCTGAGACCCTCACCAGGTAGACCCCGGGATGCATCCCGGACACGTCGAGTTCTGCAACGCCTTCCGCATCGAGCACTGCCGATCCGATCCGCCTGCCCGAGAGGTCGAACAGGATCACAGATGCCGGACCCGAACCGAGCCCCGAGACCCGCACCAGAACAATCGATGCAGCCGGCAACGGGGAGATGCCGACCTCCACAGGTCCGGGCGCCCCGTCTTCGATCCCCAGGCCGACCGGGACGGCCAGCGCCGCGATGCAGGCTATGGCGCTCCTGGCCACGTTCGTGCCGAACGGGAAGTACTCCAGGTAGTTCGCGATCAGGTCGTCATACTTGTGGTAGAACGGGTTTTCGCCGAGCATGCTCTCGCACAGGTCGAGGGCGGTGAAGCCGTTCTGCCAGAAACTGACGTGATCGCTGCCGCCGGTGGTCGCGTATGTATCGAGCCTCTCCAGATCGGGCACGTAAAGATCAGCGGCCTGGTCGTAGAGGTCGCAGAATGCAGCGGATGAATCGTTGTAATAGACTCTCACGATGTCGTAGTTGCTGGGTCCGATAACCGGGCCGTAGAGGATCATGTCCAGGTTGACGTATCCCATGATGGAGTCGCCCGCGGCGGCCGCTTCCGCCGCATAGAACGAGCTTCCCACGAGCCCGGCCTCTTCCGCGCCCCAGAGCGCGATCTTCACCGTGTACTCGAACTGGTAGGGCAGCATCGTCCTGGCCGCCTCGAGCGCCGTCACTGCTCCCGAGGCGTTGTCGTCGGCTCCCGGGAAGGCCTCGTAGGGATTGTGCCCGGAATCGAGATGTCCGCCTATCATCCAGTACCTGCCCGGGTACACCGTTCCGGGGATGGTGACTATCAGGTTCTGGGAGAACCCTCCGGAGGTGCCGACCGGGAAAGCCTGCACCTCGACCTCGTACCCCATGCTCTCGAGCCGGGTTATCGCCCAGTTGCGCGCCGCCGGGAACGAATCGCTGCTCCAGTACCTGTTCCCGAAATCCTCGAGCCTGCCGATGATGGAGATGATCGAGTCCTGACTCACGGCGGCCACGATCTGTTCCACCCACGGATCGAACGACACGCTCCGGGGAAGCTCAGGCCTCACCGGCATTTCCACGAGGGGCCTCAGCCTGACGGTGGCTTCGGTGAGGGCTACGGTCCTCTCCGGATCGAGCCTGACTAAGCTGATGCCGTCCCTCTCGTACAGGATGTCGCCAAAGTCGCAGGCGGCGAGCGGGCTTCGCAGGTATTCGCCCATGATCGCGGCGTAGTCATCGGGCGATCCGGCTTCGGGGTCGAGCACGAGGCTCCCCTCCGGGGCAGGACCAATCGCAAGGCTGAATCCCGCGCCGCGGAAGACGAGGACGCTCCCGTCGGACAGCGGAGAGGTTCCTTCGAGCACATGAAGCTGTGCGGGCGGCTCAACTCCCTGGGCGAGCACGCAGGCGAGACACAGCATGACGATGCCCATCACGCCTCCTTATCGCAGCAGGACGACGCGGAGGGTTCCCACGCAGCCGCCCACCGAGTACCCGACGGTGTAGCATCCCGAAGGCAGGTCGGAGCCGGCGGCGAAGACATGCCCACCGGCCCCGAGGTATCCGGAATGGATAGTCTGCACGAGTCTTCCGGAGATGT
>JAKLEF010000254.1 GCA_022703195.1 Candidatus Fermentibacterota bacterium
GAGGCCGGAATCCCCGTGACCGGCGAGATCGAGCTCGCGTCGAGGTATGCCCAGGCCCCCATCCTCGCCGTCACTGGTTCCAACGGCAAGACCACCACTTCGGAATGGCTCGGCCACGTGCTGAACAGGGCCGGCATCCGCGCCTGCGTGGCCGGGAACGTCGGCTATCCGTTCTGCCTTGCCGTGATCGAGAACCCCTACCCGGAATGGTTCGTTCTGGAGGTTTCCAGCTACCAGCTCGAGACGGCCGATTCCTTCAGGCCGTCTGCGGCCGCCATACTGAACCTCACCCCCGACCACCTCCTCCGCCACGGCGACATGGAGGGCTACAGGAACGCCAAGGCCCGCGTCTTCATGAACCAGCACTCGGAGGATCTCACCGTGCTCAACTCCGACGACCCCGAGTCCCTGCCGCTCCTGGGCCTGACCCGCGGCATGGAGGCCCTCTTCAGCAGGCAGAGGGAGGTGAGGGAGGGCGCGGACTGTCTCGGGGGAACGATCGTGATCGCCAGGGACGGATCCAGATCGGCCCTGATGAAGGCTTCGGCACTCTCGCTGCCCGGGCGCCACAACCTGGAGAACGCCCTTGCGGTCGCATGCCTTGCCGGACGGGCCGGCATCGCGCCGGAAGCCCTTGCCGAAGGCCTCTCCACCTTCGGAGGCGTGCCCCACAGGATCGAGACAGTGAGGATCCTCGACGGGGTCACGTGGGTCAACGACTCCAAGTCCACGAACCAGGACTCGCTCAAGGTGGCTCTCGAGAGTTTCGACAGGCCCGTCATCCTGATTGCCGGCGGCCTCTCGAAGAAGACCAGCTACGGCGACCTGGCCGGGCTCGTGTCCGAACGGGTGAGGGATCTGATCCTGATCGGGTCGGCCACGGAGGAGCTGGCGCTCGCCTGGGCCGGGACCGCCCCTATGCACAGGGCTGGCGACATGGAGGGGGCGGTTCGTCTGGCGAGGAGCCTCGCGGGGCAGGGTGACGTGGTCCTCCTCTCCCCGGCGTGCGCGAGCTTCGACCAGTACGAGAACTTCGAAAGGCGCGGAGAGCACTTCCGCTCGCTGGTGGAGGCGCTGAGGTGAACCTGCCGCCGATGGGGAGGGACGGGCGGATACTCGCGACGACCGCCCTGGTGCTGATCGTCATCGGGATCCTGGCCGTCTACTCGGCCAGCTCCTTCGCCTCGATGAGAGTGTTCGGGAACAGCCATCACTATGTGGCCGGGCACCTCCTCCGCATCCTTTTCGGATTGGCGTCCGCGCTTCTTGTCTATGCCGCGGGGCCGAGGGCCTGGAAGGCAGTGGCATGGCCGCTCTATGCCTTCTCTATAGCATGCCTGATCCCCACGGCGCTGAGCCTCTCACCGATCGCCCCCGTGGTCAACGGTTCCAGCCGGTGGCTGGTGCTGGGCGGATTCCGCTTCATGCCGTCCGAGCTGGCCAGGCTCTCGTACGTTCTCCTCACGGCAACGCTCATCTCGAAGGGGCAGATCTCGGGCAGGAGCCCGAGGGGCTTCCTGTCGCTCGTGGCGCTGGCATTCGTTCCGGCGGTGCTCACCGTCTCCCAGCCCGACTTCGCGGGATGCCTCTACATGCTGGCCATGATGGCCGCGATGCTGTACATCTCGGAGGCCAGGTTCAGCCACATCCTCATTCTCTTCGGCGTGATCGCCCTGGCCGCGTCCGCCGTGCTGATCACCGAGGAGTACAGGATCGACCGGGTCAGGGGATGGATCAATCCCGAGGCGGGCGTCAGCGACAACAACTTCCAGACCCAGCAGTCCAGCATAGCTCTCGGCAGCGGCGGCCTGCTGGGCAGGGGGCTGGGCCACGGGAGGCAGCAGAGGGGCTTCCTGCCGGAGGTCTTCTCCGACTTCATCCTCGCCGTGATAGGGGAGGAGACGGGCCTGATCGGGACCACCCTGGTCCTGTCGGCCTTCTGCGTCCTTCTGTGGACGGGCTTCCGCATAGCCGAGCGGGCCGACGACATCTTCGGGTCCATACTCGCCGGCGGAATAACCGCATCGGTCGCCCTCGGCAGCTTCCTCCACTTCGCCGTGGTCACCAGGCTGCTGCCGGCGACCGGTATCACGCTGCCCCTGATATCGTGGGGCGGGACGAGCATCGTCTTCACGCTCATCGAGCTGGCCGCGGCCGCCAGGATATCGGCGGAGGCCCGCAGGTGAACCCCTTCCTGCTGGCCGGAGGCGGCACCGGGGGGCACATCTCCCCGGCGCTGGCCGTGGCCGAGGCTCTGGAGAACCGGCTGGGATGGTCGGTCGCGATACACTTCGCCGCGACTCCTCGCCCTGTGGACAGGCGCATGTACGCCGGCATGGGCGAACGCGTGCACTTCCTCGATCCGCCCAGGATCGACCGCGGGCCCGCCGGGCTCCTGAAGTTCCCATTCGGCGCCGTCAGGGCATGGTTCGCCGCGAGGGGCATGATACGGACCATCTCTCCCGGGGCCATCCTCTGCACGGGCGGGTACTCGTCGGTCTTCTGCGCCGCCGCCGGTCGCTCCATGGGCATCCCAGTGCTCCTGCACGAGAGCAATGCCGTCGCCGGGCGCGCCAACAGGTGCTCCTCGATGTTCGCCTCCCGCATCCTGCTCGGATTCGGAAGGGCTGCCCGCGACTTCCCCGGGGGACGTTCCACCGTGGTCGGCAATCCTGTGCGCAGCAGCCTCTCTGTAATCCCGAAGGCCGAGGCGGTAGCGCGGATGGGCCTCGATCCCGGCAGGCCCGTCGTGCTGCTCCTGGGCGGGAGCCAGGGGGCACGCACCGTCAACGACCTCGCGCTTTCGGCCCCGCCAGGCATCCAGCTCGTGCTCCAGTGCGGCGAGCGCGATCTCGAGAGAATCGGAGGCCTCCTTTCCGGCAGGGCCGGAACGGTGGTCCGGGCCTTCGAGGACGATCCCTCGATCCTCTATTCCTGTGCAGGCATCGCCGTGGCCAGGGCCGGAGCGATGACTCTCGCGGAGCTCTGCCGCTTCCGCCTGCCCGGCCTGCTGATCCCCCTCCCGGGCG
>JAKLEF010000255.1 GCA_022703195.1 Candidatus Fermentibacterota bacterium
TCTCCAGATCGTTCCTGATGATCCTCTGGACCGGTGCGAATCCGACGGCGAGGCTCAGGGAGATGAGCAGCACCGGCGTGGTCCCTCCTATCCCGGCCGCGGAGGACAGCGCCCTCCCGGCGCCGTAGGCGAAGGCCACGATGAAGGCGAGCAGGAAGACGTTCACGATGAGGAAGAGGGTGCCCTTCCTGTACTTCGTCTCTGCGTCGTGGAGCCTGTACCTGCCCATCGCCCTGGCGATGCTCAGCGGAGCGGGCAGGATCGAGAGGAACTGGATGTTGGCCATGAGGAGCCGGCTCGTGAAGGAGAGTGCCTGGATCTCCCGCGCGAATAGGATCTGGGCCCAGACGAAGACCATGAAGACGATGAAGCCTGGGGCCGAGCCCCACAGCACGATCCGGGCCTCGCGCCGCTCGAGCATCCCGGCGGATCTCGACTTCGCCCTGCTCAGCATCGCGAACCCGGCGACGAAATAGCACGTGAGGACCGTAACGGTGACCAGGTCGAGCGTCCGCCCGTCATTGAGGATGTTGAAGGCGACGAGCGCCGCGATGGGGAGGTAGATCGCCGCCAGGGCAGCCTTCCTGTGCCGGGCGAACCTCCGCCTCTCGAAGGGGAACAGCATGTGGAGATGGAGCCAGAACGGGGCCGAGAACACCCCGAAGAGGCTCGTGGCGGCGATGAGCACGCCCTCGAAGGGGAGCCGGAATGTCGCATAGGCCATGTTGATGATCTGGGCGGAGAAGACCATCAGGGAGGTAATCGCCAGGCAGAACAGGGCCATCACCCTCACTGCAGGGTTCCCAGGCCGCCTGGCAAGGGTGTACGCGGCAGTGGACAGGAATCCGGCCGAGATCAGCACCCTGACTATGAAGAGCAGGATGATCTGCACCTTGTACACGGCCGGGATGGACCGCGTCACGACGGTGGTCGACACGGGCGGAGGCGCTATCACCATCCAGCCCTCTCCCTCGCTGACCGAGTCGGCGATCCCGGTCCCGAGCGCGGCATCGATCGGCGTCGCGAGGAGCGCGGCCATGGAGGTGGAGACAGTGCTGTCCATGCGGATCCTCGACGGTTCCCTGTAGACGATCCCGACCTCCCGGCCCGCCGGGGTATCCGTCGAGAACACGGTGAAGTAGTTGGGGACCGTGGCCGTGAGGCCGTCCACCGAGAGGAGGGAGTCGCCGGGCTCGGGGACCGGCCCCGCGGGGAAATCCTCGGGGTCGACCGACGTGAAGATGCCGGGCCCTTCCTCACGGAGGTCGAGGAGGCTCCAGATGTCGCCTATGCGGCACATCACGTCCACCTTCGTGAACTCCTGGACCAGGTAGAGCCCGGCATACAGCGTGAAGAGAACGGTCAGGACCCGCACGGCGGTGTTCATGGACTCGAGGGCCCTCCTTCCCCGGGATCAACTATACCCTAGCACGGTCCGGGGGGAGAGGTTTCAGGCCGTCCTCTCCCCCGGCCGCGGCGCTTGCTTATAGTCCTCTGCCGATCATGTGCCGGAGGGTTCCGCAGACGTGAACCCGAGCTCGATATCTGTCATCTCGGGCATTGGAGGCCGATGGCGGAGGAGAAAGTCGCCCTGGAGCGGCTGGACGGGTCCGAACAGGGCCCGGATGCCAGGTACTGCTACAGGTGCAGGAGCCTTCTCAAGCACAGCACCGAGTGGTGCGGCACCTGCGGGGCCGACCAGTTCTACCGCTGCAGGAGCTGCGGGCATGTCTTCAGCAAGGCCGTCCACAGGTGCCCCGAGTGCGGCGCCAGGCGCAGGCGGAGCTCCCACAGGAGCGGGATCTCGCGAGTGGGAACCTCCCCCGCGACTCTCGACTGGCTCAACAGGCACCGTCACATGCTCTTCTACGTCGCGGCGGGGGTGACGGGCGGGATACTCCTCGGAGCGATCATCAAGGCGCTCGCATCCCACTCCGGGCCCGCCAACGAGCAGGGCTACAGCCTCACTTCCATCATGTACTGGCTCGATCCCTTCATCAGGGCGGCCCGGACGGTGTGGCATCTCATTTCTGAGGCGGTCTCGGCGGTGTTCCGCTGGACCAGGGACCTCATCCTAAACAACTTCAAGACCACGGTGCTGGCATTCCTGGGCGGCCTCGCCGGCTTCGTCGTCGCGATGCGCGACAAGAGGCGGCGGCACAGGAGAAGGAAGCACAGGGACGGCGGGGAGGCCCCAACTGAGGATACTGGGACAAAGGCTTAGCGACGGCTCGGTCGAGGTCGTCGAGGCTCCGGACCCCATGCTCCAGCCGGGTTCCGTGAGGGTTGCGACGGCGTTCTCCGCCGTGAGCCCGGGCACCGAGGGCGGCAAGGTCAGGGCCGGCCGCATGTCCCTGCTCGAGAAGGCCCGCGCCAGGCCCGAGCAGGCCAGGCAGGCCGTCGGCATGGTGCGCACCCTGGGCCTTTTGAACACGATCCGCAAGGTCAGGTCCAAGCTCGAGGGGGCGCAGCCCCTGGGATACAGCCTCTCGGGCCGCGTCACGGAGACCTGCGGCGATTGCGGAGGGCTCGCCCCGGGAGACCTGGTGGCCTGCGCGGGGGGCGGATACGCCAACCATGCCGACAACGTCGTGATCCCCGTCAATCTCACAGCCAGGGTTCCCGCAGCGGTCGGGCTGGAAGACGCCGCATTCACCACCCTGGGCTCGATCGCGCTGCAGGGGGTCAGGCTCGCCTCGCCTACCCAGGGGGAATGTGCCCTCGTGATAGGCCTCGGGATCATCGGCCAGCTCGCCTGCCAGCTCCTGAAATCGGGTGGATGCAGGGTGATGGGGGCCGACATCGACCCGTCCGCCGTCGCGCTCGCCCTGTCGTCCGGCAGCGCGGACGAGGCAGCCGACTCGGGATCGGATGCCATTCTCCCGGCAATCGAAGCCTTCTCCAGGGGCAGGGGCGTCGATCTGGTTCTGATCTGCGCCGGCACCGCCAGCAACGGACCCGTGGAACTCGCGGGCGCGGCCTGCAGGAGGAAGGGCAGGGTCGTGGCG
>JAKLEF010000256.1 GCA_022703195.1 Candidatus Fermentibacterota bacterium
ATCGTCGCACCCTACCGTGAGCCTCAGCGACCTGATCCTGGAATTGGCAGCAAGGCTCGCCTCGCTCTTCGTGTAGCCGTTGAGCAGGTAGATCTCGCCTACGAGGCACGGCTCCAGTTCGATCTCGATCCAGGAGCCAGCGCCACCCGAGGATCCTCCCGGGCACCATGCAGTGGTGAAGTCGAGGTCGAGGAGGTTCTCTGGGCCGTAGTCACTGCCTCCCTGGGGTGAGAGAACGGATGATGCGCTCATCTCCACGACATCGTCCGGGCCGATCCTGTGTTCGAGGGTGTACGCGCTTGCCATCCGGTGCTGCACGCCGTACTCGAACTCGATGGGCCCGGCCGAACGCAGGTCGACGCCGGTGCCGGACCAGGCGTAGACCCCGGGCTCGACCCATCTGCCTCCCGGGGGAACGCAGAAGGTGTCGCCAGATGCGATGACTCGGGACAGGTCCATGCTCCAGTCGAACCTGTCGACGATCCCGTCGCCCCAGTAACCCGCAGGATCGAGCCTGTACGTGACCGTCCGGGGGCTCCAGTACGGGAGCCAGCTCTTGCTGAACGCAGCATCCAGGAAGTAGGGCTGGTACCTGTAGCTGACACGCAGGGTGTTGCTGCCCGCCGCCAGATCGACGGGCGTCGTGAACATGCAGGTGCTGCGCTGGAAGGAATAGTCGTCTATGACGATCTCGGAGGTGTCCGTGGTGAACACGCCGGGCATGAGCTCCTCACCGCCCAGGAAGATCGCGAACCTCTCGATTTCGTCCGGGAATGCCCCTTCCGAGTCGTGGAAGCAGTCGAAGTCCGGATTGTCCGACACGTAGTCCACCGGGAAGGCGAATTCGATGCGCCTCGCCTGACCGGTGTTCTCGAGGACGTATTCCACGTCGACATCGACGTAATCGCCGTCCACCACGAATGAGAGGTCCTCCGACACGAGCTCGACTCCTTCAACCTCTTCGAATCTCACGTCCCCGGTTCCGACGATCCTGGATCCCCCGATCGGCCCGCCGTTGGCCGAGGCGGCCTGGGCGACGACCAGTGCGGCAGCAGCGAACCCTCCTGTGGATCTCATCCCGTAACCCCCATCGGCTGTTGTCACTTGGCAAGATATTGCGCCCCTGTCCTGCCGTTGCCACCCCGGCGGATACGGGCGTGGCAATTTGAAATTGGGGTCAGGCTACTTTCGCGTTAACCCGTAGATGCTCTCTGATCCGCCCGAATCGGCAGAAAACCCATCGAAAAGGCTGTCACGGCATTCTGCAGCATCAGGCTGAGAATATGCTGGGAACAGCTTTTGCGGAGTGTCGCTTTTCTCACCGGGATCACCTGTAAAACGCCTCACCTCGTAAAAACAAGGAGTACAGTAAGATATGGTTGTTAACGCGAGAGTAGTCTGACCCCATCATATTACTGCCATGCAGGAGACGGAAATGATAGCGGAGGGCTGCGGGGTCGTGCAGGAAGACACGCCTGCGAAGCCCGACATCGCCAGGAAGGTCGGCGCGCTCGAGAAGCTCGTCGACCGGATGGTCCAGTCCGCCTACCCGAAGATCGCTCCTTATGTGGACAGGATCAGAGCCAGGCATCCCTCCGCCACCGACATCGAGCTCGCCCGCATGATCGTCCGCAGGAAGGCCTTCAAGAACGGCCTCGTGGGCGCCGTGACCGGCATCGGCGGCTTCCTCACCATGCCCGTCACCGTACCGGCCGACGTCATCGCATCCTGGCGCATCCAGATCACGATGATCCTGGCCATAGCCCACGCCTTCCGGCGGGAGACGGATCCGGAGGAGCTCAAGACCGACGTCCTGATGGTGCTTGCCGGCGACTCGGCCAAGCAGGCTCTCAAGCGCCTCGGGATCGAGGTCACGCGGGCGATGACCCGCAGGGCCATACAGAAGGAGATCTCGCAGGAGGTCATGGTCAAGGTCTGGGCCGCCCTGGGCCGCAGGGTCGCCGCCCGTGTCGGCAGGAAATCCCTTGCGAAGTCACAGCGGGCCACGCCTCTGATCGGCGCACCCATCGGGTTCGTGTTCGACTGGTTCGCCACACAGGCGGTCGGCAGGACCGCAATCCGTTACTACTCGGGAGACTGAAGCTCGACCGCGCATGTCGAAAGGCACCGTGAGCATCCGGGGCATCCACGCCCCGGACGGTCAACAAGGGGGGATCATGAAGAGGTTGCTGCTCTTCTCCGCCGCTCTCCTGGCATTCTCGTGCGGTGACGACACGTCCGGTCCGACCGGTGGGCAGGACTGGGCCGTCTATTCCGTCTGGGGCTCGAAGGGTCCGGCCGAGGGTCAGTTCGGCGACATCCTCCAGTTCGCCGTCGCACCCGTCACGGGGGATGTCTACCTCGCGGATCGTGACAACGACAGAGTCCAGTACCTCTCAGACGACGGTACATATCTGGGTTCCTGGGATTTCGGCAGCGACGGATGGAGCATCGCGGTCAGCCAGAACGGCATCGTGTTCGTCGGCAGCCACGAGGATTGCCAGATCCTGATGTACAACCTGGCCGGAGTCTTCCTCGGCGGCTGGGGCGGGCCCGGCTCGGGCGAGGGCCAGTTCGAGGAGCTGGCCTGGCTCAGATGTCTGCCCGGTGCCGCTGTGGGCACAGTCGATCTGTCGGCCGACCAGGTCCAGCTGTATGACGAGACCGGCTCGCTGGCCGCCGAGTGGACGGTCCCCGGGCTTGAATACGGCGAATACCCCGGAATAGACAACATCGCCGTCAATTCGTCCGGCAACGTCCTCGTCTTCTCTGAGGGGGTCTCCGCTATCTGGGAGTACACCATGAGCGGAACGCTCGTCGGCGAGCACTCCATGGCCTCTGATGTCGACTGTATCGCCGCTGGCGAAGACGGACGCGTCTATCTGGGATGCACAGACGAGCCGCGTGTAAGGATCCTCGACTCCCAATGGGAGGAATCCGACTCGATCACTCTGACCGGCCTCGTTCCCGGTGA
>JAKLEF010000257.1 GCA_022703195.1 Candidatus Fermentibacterota bacterium
CGGCCAAGTCGGCGGGCACCTCGTCGGCCGGGAACCTGTAGTAGGTCTGCGTTCCCAGACCCGCATCCCCTACAAGGGCTGTCCTGTCCGCGGGGTCGAGGGATTCCAGGGAGGCCTTGCGCACCAGGACGGTGTTCCCGTCGAGCCTGACGAAGTCGCCCTCGGCGGGAGAGAGCGCCATCAGCGAGTCGCATGCGCCGGGGGTACCCTCGTAGATCTGGTAGAGCCTGGCCAGATAGCGGTCGATCCCGATCTTCGTGATGTAGGGGATGATCAGGTCGACTCCGGTGGAGACCACCATGAACAGGAACGCCAGCACGACCAGCCAGCGGTGGGGCCTGACGAAGGCCAGCAGCCTCTTCACGAGCCTGCCGTCGTAGGCCTTGCCTTCGATCAGATCTGCATCCCAGTCCGAGTGGCCGTTCATATCAATCGCCCCCTCCCGGAGGGCAAGAAGCTCCTGGTCTCCTCAACATCCGTATCGGCATCCCAGTCGGAATGGCCGTTCATATCAGTCACCCCCACCGGCGGAGGGGATGCGCCTGGCTTCCTCCTCGAGCTGCTGCATCCTGTGGAGGTCCGCGTAGATGCCGCCCAGGGCGAGCAGCTCGTCGTGAGTGCCGGACTCGACGAGCCTTCCCTCGTCGAGGACGATGATCAGGTCGGCCCTCTTGACCGTGCTTATCCTGTGCGCGATCACGACGCCGGTCCTCTGGCCGAGGCTCTCGGACAGGGTCGAGAGGATCGCGGCCTCGGTCTCGGTGTCCACGCTGGAAAGGGCGTCGTCGAGCACGAGGATGGAGGGATCGGTGGCCAGGGCTCTCGCGATGGCGACTCTCTGCTTCTGTCCCCCTGAGAGGGTCACGCCCCTCTCTCCCACCAGGGTGTCATAGCCTTCGGGGAACGACTCTATCTCGGAGTGGATCTGGACCTTCCGGGCCAGGTCCTCGACCTGCCCGCGGGAGAGCCCCCCGGTCCCGAACGCGATGTTGTCCGCCACGTTCATGGCGAAGAGGAAGGTCTCCTGGGGGACGTACGCGAAGAAGCCCCTGAGCGCCTCGAGCGACATGTCACGGATGTCCCTGCCGCCTATCAGGATCGTGCCGGCCGGCGGGTCGTAGAGGCGCATCATCAGCTCGACGAGAGTGGTCTTGCCCGATCCCGTCCTGCCGACTATCCCGAGCGTCGAACCGCCGGGAAGGCTGAACGAGACATCGTCGAGAACCTGCGTTTCGGTTCCGGGGTAAACGAAGCTCAGGCCCCTGACCTCGATGGAGGTGTCGGGCGGAGCCTCGCAGGGGCCTCCGACGATGTCCGGAGGTGTGGTGAATATCTTCTCGAGCCTGTCCATGCTGGCGGTGCCCCGCTGGAGGAGGTTGACCACCCAGCCCACGGCCATCATCGGCCAGATGAGGGTGTGCAGGTAGCTCGAGAAGGCCACGAACTCGCCGAGCGAGACCTCGCCCGAGATGACCATCGAGCCGCCCTCGCTCAGGAGTATCACCATGCTCGCCATGGCGAGGGCGCCTATCATCGGGTCGAAGACGCCGCCTATCATGCCCAGCCTGATGTTCTGGTCCGCGCAGTCCTTCGCCCTGGCGTCGAAGAACCTCTGCTCCGACTCCTCGTCGCCATAGGCCTTCACCACCCTGATCCCGGAGAGGCTCTCCTGGACGCGCTCGGTCAGCGAGGAGAAGGATTCCTGAACGGACATGAAGCGCCTGTGCACGAGCGATCCGAAACGGAACATCACGAGCGCGAGGATGGGCAGGGGCAGGAGGGTGAGGAGCGTCAGCCTGACGTTCATCACCATCATCACAGAGAGGCTCGCGATGGCGAGTATCAGCGAGTCGAACGACGCCAGGGTCGCCATGCCGCAGGCCATCCGCACTGCCTGGAGGTCGTTCGTGGCATGGGCCATCAGGTCGCCGACCTTGGTCCTGTCGTAGAACTGCGGGGACAGCTTCTGGAGGTGGTCGTAGAGGTCCTGCCGGAGGTCCCTCTCGATCTTCTGGCTCGAACCGATAATGAAGTAGCGCCAGATGAACCTGCACCCGCCCATGAGGATGGAGACCACGACGATGGCGATGCCGGCCAGGACGAGCCGTTCCTGGGTGGCTGAGCCCTGCGCCAGGTCGTCGACGACGTGCTGGGTGATCTTGGGGATGACGAGCTGGAGGCCGTCGACGAAGACGAGCGCGACCAGGCCGAGGGCTATGGATCTCCTGTGGGACCACAGCAGGCGGAATATGGCCTTCAGGCTCGATCGGTCGATGCGGGGGCGCTTCTCTTCGTGGTCTTCCATCTATGCCGTTCCGGGGCGCCGCGGGAGAGGCGGCAGCCCGTACCTGTCAGTCCTCGTACCTGTCTGAGGATTCGGGACCTTCGCCGGCGGTCACGTCCGTGACCTCCAGCTTCCTGATGCCGGGGTCGACCGACCATCCCGCCTCGGTGAAGAACCCTGTCACGGTTATCGTCGTGCCGGGCATTCCGCGCAGGCCGGAGGCCCCCTCGCCCACCAGGGCCACCACCTCGCCGGTGGCGTCGACCTGGAGGATGATCGTCTCCGATCTGGATCCCGGGGCGAGGACCTCGACGGTGCCGGAGAGGGTCACTGCCCCGTCACCGGTCGTCACCGGATCCGGGGACGCTGACGAGGTCGAGCACGATGCCGTGACCAGCAGGGCGGCCGCTGCAAGAAGGGTCCTCATCTTCCCTCCGTGATCGTCGGCGGGGAGGACGTCACGGGGGCGCATATCCCCGGATCGCCCACCAGGCCCCAGGAGATCGGGCCCAGCCATCTCGTGAGGACCTCTCCGAGCATCGCGGGGTCCATGTCGCGGGCAATATCGCTGTACAGCCAGAGGTTGCGCCAGTCGCCGGTCTCTATCCGGTACATCCCGAGCATGTAGGCCTGGTTGTACGGAGACGACAGGGACATCATCCTGCCCGTCCT
>JAKLEF010000258.1 GCA_022703195.1 Candidatus Fermentibacterota bacterium
AGTCGCGCTTGCGCACGCCCCTGATCGCGAGGCACATGTGCTCGGCCTCCATCACGACCATCACGCCCCTGGCCTGGATCTCCTGCATCAGCCTGTCCGCGATCTCGGTGGTGAGCCTCTCCTGGGTGGTGAGCCTGGCGGCCATCGTCTCGACGGTCTCCACGATCGCGCTCAGGCCCGCGATCCTGTCGTCGGCGGGCAGGTAGATCACGTCGCATCTGCCCACGTAGGGCAGCAGGTGGTGCTCGCACATGGACGAGAAGCTGATGTCCTTCACTATGACCAGCTCGTTGTGACCCTCGGCGTGGAAGGTCCTGATCGACCTGGCGCTGGCGGGATCCATGCCCCTGCAGAGCTCGGCAAACGATTTCGCGGTCCTGCAGGGTGTGTCCACCAGGCCCTCGCGCTGGAGGTCCTCGCCTATCCCCTCGAGGATGAGCCTAACTCCCTGCTCGATCTTCCCCAGATCCATCCGGATCGTCCTCCCGCGAAGGAGCCTGCGGTTCCGCTCCCTGTTCCGGCTGCGGTTCCGGCTGCGGTTCCGGCCGACCGGCTGCGCCGGGCTCCCCGCCGCTGACGAGAGCGTCGATCTCCTCGCTGGACATGGTCTCCTGCTCGAGGAGCACGTCGGTCATCTTCAGCGCGAGCTCCCTGTGCGCGCTCAGGATGCGTTCCGCGGCCACATAGGCCTCGTCCACCAGGCGCTTGATCTCCTCGTCTATCACCTGGGCTGTGTGTTCGCTGTAGTTGCGCATCCTGCCCATGTCCCTGCCGAGGAAGATCGGCTCGCCCGTCTCGCCGAGCGTAACCGGGCCGAGCACCTCGCTCATGCCCCACTCGCAGATCATGCGCCTGGCGAGGGCGGTGGCCTTCTCGAGGTCGTTCCCGGCACCCGTGCTGAGGGTGTCGAGGAAGATCGTCTCCGCGGCCCGGCCTCCCAGGAGCCTAGCCAGGACGCCCCTGCAGTACTCGAGCGAATAGTTGTGCCTGTCGTCGAGGGGCAGGAAGCTCGTCACGCCCAGGGCACGCCCGCGGGGCACGATCGTCACCTTGTGCACGGGGTCCATGTTGGGAGTGAAGCGGCTGACCAGCGCATGGCCGGTCTCGTGGATGGCCGTCAGCTTCTTCTCCTCGGGGCTTATAACCATGCTGCGGCGCTCTATGCCCATCACGATCCTGTCGATCGCGTACTCGAAGTCCTCCTGCTCGATCTTCTTCGCGTTCCTGCGAGCCGCCCTGAGCGCGGCCTCGTTCGCCAGGCTCTCGAGGTCGGCGCCGCTGAAACCGGGGGTGGCCCTTGCGATCTTCTCCAGGGTGACGCCAGATTCGAGCGGCATCTTGCGGGTGTGCACCCTGAGTATCGCCTCGCGCCCCTTCACGTCGGGCATCGAGACCATCACGTTCCTGTCGAACCTGCCGGGCCGGAGCAGGGCCGGATCGAGCACGTCCGGCCTGTTGGTCGCGGCCATGACTATGACGCCCTCGTTGGATTCGAATCCGTCCATCTCCACGAGAAGGGCATTCAGGGTCTGCTCGCGCTCGTCGTGCCCCCCGCCGAGCCCCGCGCCCCTGTGCCTGCCGACGGCGTCGATCTCGTCGATGAAGATGATGCACGGGGCCTTGGCCTTGCCCTGAGCGAACAGGTCCCTCACGCGGCTGGCGCCCACTCCAACGAACATCTCGACGAAGTCGGAACCGCTCATGGAGAAGAACGGGACGTCGGCCTCGCCGGCCACGGCCTTGGCGAGCAGAGTCTTGCCGGTGCCCGGAGGGCCCACGAGCAGCACGCCCCTGGGCACCTTGCCGCCCAGGCGCTGGAACTTCTTGGGGGACTTGAGGAACTCTATGACTTCCTTCAGCTCCTCCTTGGCCTCGTCCACCCCGGCGACGTCGGTGAAGGTGGTCTTGGGCCTGTCGGCGCTGAAGAGGCGGGCCCGGCTGCGGCCGAAGGAGAAGGCCTTACCGCCGCCTCCCGCGTTGCGCATGAAGTACACCCAGAACCCGATGAGGAGCAGGATGGGGGCGATGCTGAGCATTATCTGGAGGAAGTCCATGCTCGGAGGCCTTGCCTCGATGCGGACCCCGTGGGCCTGCAGCGAGTCTATCACAGCGCGGTCCTCGAGCGGGACGAAGCTCGTGAATCTCTCGTACTCCACGCCCTCGACCGTGACGGGCTCGTAGAAGTCGCCCGACATCGATCCCCCGGTCTCGATGACCACCTTCTCTACGTGTCCGGTGGACACGAGGTCGAGGAAGCTGGTGTACGGCAGGTCGATGGCGCCGGAGGCGCCCGAGAAGATCGAGAAAACCGTGTAGACCAGGAGGACTATCAGGATCCACAGGGTCAGGGTGCGGAAGGAACAGCCGAACTGGACCGGCGGAAGGCCTGGCTTCTCGGGCTGCTTGTTGTCGGTCATCTATTCATCACTCCGCTGGAAGGGCCGTGATGTCCGGCAGGTTCCTGTACAGGCCGCCCGGGCCGTCCAGTCCGTATCCGAAGACGAATCTGTCCGGGATGACGAAGCCGACCCAGTCGAGGTCGACCTCCACCCTCCTCCGGCAGCGCTTGTCCAGCAGGACGGCCGTGCGAAGGGACGCGACGCCGCGAGAGCGGACGAGCTTCTGAATATACGCCAGGGTGAGGCCCGTGTCCACAATATCCTCCACGATAAGCACATGGCGGCCCGAGAGGGGGGTGGAGGTATCCAGGGTCAGCCTTATCTCGCCCGAGGTCTCGGTCGCTCCTCCGTAGCTGGAAGCCCCCAGGAACTCCACTTCCACGTCGAGTTCGATCCGCCTCGCCAGATCGGCGGCGAAGACGAAGGCACCCTTCAGGAGAGGCATGAGGACCGGAGTCTCTCCGCGGTAAAGCTCGGTGATCTCG
>JAKLEF010000259.1 GCA_022703195.1 Candidatus Fermentibacterota bacterium
GCTCGAGCGGAACAGGCAGGTCAGCGAGAACGTCTATCTGCTCCTGCGGAACCGGTATGAGGAGATCAGGATCGCAGAGGCAGGCCAGATCGGGAACGTCACGATCATCGACACGGCCCTCCCCGGGGGGATGATAAGGCCGTCGAGGCAGAGGAATCTGATGATGGGCCTGCTGATCGGCCTCGCCCTGGGCCTCGGCGTCGTCATCCTGAAGCAGCAGCTCGACAGCAGCATTTCGAGCCCGGAGCAGGTCGAGGCCCTCGGGGTCTCCATCCTCGGGGTCATCCCGCACCTCCCGAGGAGCTCCTTCGCTTCCCGCACGGGCAGGTCCACCGTCTCTCCATCCCTCGTCACCCACTTCGCCCCGCGCGATCCCATCAGCGAAGCCTACCGCGACCTGCGAACGAGCCTCAGGTTCGCCAGGGCGGACAAGCCGGTCAGGAGCGTGCTGGTGACCAGCGCCGGCCCCAGGGAGGGCAAATCCACCACATCGGCGAATCTGGCCGTCACCTTCGCCCAGTCGGGGCAGCGGTGCATCCTGGTCGACGCCGACCTGAGGCGACCCGTGCTGCACAACCTGTTCGGGCTGGAGCGGGAGCCGGGCCTCTCGGAAGCCGCGGCAGGCGTCAGCCCGCTCGATGCCTGCCTCAGACCCACTCCCATCGAGAACCTTTCGCTGCTCCCCAGCGGATTCATCCCGCACAACCCCTCGGAACTCCTGGGGAGCCGCCGCATCAAGGAGATCATCTCCGAGCTCTCCGGGCGCTGCGACATGCTGATCATCGACAGCCCGCCGATGGCCGTGGTGACCGACGCCCTCCTCCTCAGCCCGGAGGTGGACGGCACCCTGCTCGTCGTGGGGGCCAAGCTCGGCAACAGGCGCGTTCTCCAGACCTCGCTCTCGAAGCTCTCGCGGTCGGCGTCGTTCATTGCGGGAGCCGTCCTCAACGGCTTCGATCCGCTCAGGATGTACACGTCCTACGGCTACTACACATACCGCTACTACTACTACTACTACTCCGAAGGATCAGGCAGGAAGCGCAGCCGCAGAAGCCGCTGACCCACCCGTTCCCACTTCCGTAAAAGCATGTACGGCAGCCGTCAGCGGAATGGCTGCCGGTTCGCTGCGCCCCGTTCCCGCCTTCCTGTGGTATGATTTCCCATACCGGGGGTTGACAGTGGGGAATAGTGGGATAGAATATGCCCCGGGAGGGGTATGGCCGAGTTCTCGGGTAGACACGAACACATGCTCGACGAGAAGGGCCGCGTCAGCGTGCCCGCCGCCTTCAGGCGCCAGATCACCGGGGATGATCTCTATCTCAACCTCGGTATGGACGGCTGCCTCGAACTCTACTCCCCCGAGAAGTGGCAGCTCCTCCGCGAGGGGCTCGGCCGCCTCAACCGCAAGGAGGAGAAGCAGCGGTTCTTCATCCGCAGGTTCACCAGCCATCTGAGGCCGGTCGCGATCGACGCGCAGGGCCGGATCAGCATACCGGCCGATCTTCTCGCTCTCGCGGGGATCGGCTCCACGGTCGTCTTCCTCGGCCAGATGGATTCGATCGAGCTCTGGGATCCGGCCAGGCTCGACAAGGTGATGTCCAGGAGTGACGTGTCCTATGAAGAGGTCGCAGAGGGGCTGGACATAGAGCTCTAGAGCGGAGGGGGTCTGTGGTGATCGGTGCAGCGGGGCGCGCCGAGGGGCACCGGCCCGTGATGGCAGCCGAAGTGGCAGCCTTCCTGCGCACTGTCGACCCCGGGCTGATCGTCGACGGTACGGCGGGCGGAGGGGGCCATCTGAGGCACCTCATGGAGGCCTTCCCCTCCGCCAGATTCATAGCGGTCGATCGCGATCCGGAAGCTGCCGGCGCTCTCCCGGCCGAACCCGGAAGGCTCCTGGTGAGGAACGCCAGCTACACCGACCTGCCCTCGATAGTTGCGGAATCGGGATTCGGCATGGCCGACGCCGCGATCTTCGACCTGGGCCTGTCGTCCCTGCAGCTCGACGACCCCTCGAGGGGCTTCTCGCACAGGCTCGACGGCCCTCTGGACATGCGATTCTCGCGCGAGGATGACGTACGCTCGGCCGGCGACATCCTCAACGGGCTCCCCGAGAGGGAGATCGCCGACATCCTGTTCAGGTTCGGCGAGGAGGGCAGGAGCAGGGTCATCGCGAGGGCTATAGTGGCCTCGCGCCCTCTGGAATCGACATCCGACCTCGTCCGGGCGGTGCGGGGCGCCCTCAGGGGCAATCCCAACAGGGCCATGTCCAGGATCTTCCAGGCCCTGCGCATAGCCGTGAATGACGAACTCGGAGCCCTCTCCACGCTGCTCGCCGGCATGGGGGGCTGGGTGAGGCAGGGCGGGCTGGCCGCCGTCATCACCTTCCACTCGATAGAGGACAGGATGGTGAAGAGGTTCTTCATGGACTCGGGCGTCTTCGCTCATGCGACACCTCCCTGGGAGGTCCCGTCACGCGACGAGGCCCGCACGAATCCCAGGTCCAGATCGGCCAGGCTGCGCAGAGGGGTCAGGCTGTGAGGAACGCAAGGCGCATCGTGTTCGCGGTGGTCACCCTGGTGGCCCTGCTCGCCCTGAGCCAGGTGGTCCTGTTCAATCTCAGGCTCCACAGGACCCTGCAGCTCCAGAGCCTGTCCGCGGAGTGCGCATCGCTCGAACGCGAGATAGAGGAACTGGAGAACGAGTCCGCGATCCTGCTATCCCCATCGAGGCTCTCCGATCTCGGTGCCGCCATGGGCCGGGCGCAGTCGCTCGGTGCCGCGAACCACGTACGCCTGGATGGCACTCGGGGAGGCGAACTTGAGGCCGACCTGGATGTCATAGGATGCCGGGCCGAGGAACTTCGGGTCG
>JAKLEF010000026.1 GCA_022703195.1 Candidatus Fermentibacterota bacterium
CTCCTCCGTCACATTCACGCCCAAGGCGACGATGGCATTGCGCATCACCCGGGTATCGTCGGAGTCCAGCAGATCCTCGACCAGGGTTTCCCCCTCGGCCAGGGCGGCGAGCAGCAGCACGCATGGCTTCAAGTTCCACCTCCCGGGTGCGGCGTCCACCCCGCCCTGGACCGGCAGCGGGACCTCCTGCCCATTATATCACCGGGGCGGGACGGTATTCCAGCCCCCGTGCGCCACACCGGAGGTGACGATGAGCCCGTTCATGCCGCTGTTGATGCTGCCGTCCGCCCTCCCGGGGGCGGGATCCCCGTCTCCGGAGAGCAGGGCGGACTACAGGATCGAGGCGTCCCTCTCGCCGGAAAGCGTGCTGGTGACGGGGAGGATCGGGATAGACTTCATGCCGGCGTATCCCGCGGACACCCTCTGGCTCCACCTGTATCCGAACGCCTACCGCGATCCTTCGACATCCTTCGCAGGGGATCTGGCGACGATGGGATACTACGACTTCGCCGGAGCCCCGGACGACGAATACGGATGGATACTGCTCGACGGATGGACCGTGGACGGCTGCCCGGTCGATGTCACGGTAGACGAGACGATAGGCTCCCTTGCCCTGGGGAGGACGGCCCGGCCGGGAGACACGCTGAGGCTGGAGGGCGGCTTCACGGTGAAGGTCCCCACGATCTGGAGCAGGATGGGGCATGACGGAGACCACTACGAGATGACCCAGTGGTATCCGAAGATGTGCGTGCTCGACTCCGGAGGCTGGCACACATCCAGGTACCGTTCCGACGGCGAGTTCTACAGCGACTTCGGCGACTACCGGGTGACACTCACGCTTCCCGACAGCTTCGCTACCGCTGCGACGGGCTCGGTGGACTCGGTGAGCTACTCGCCCGACTCCCTCTTCCGGACGGAGACCTGGACGGCATCTCAGGTGCACGACTTCGCCTGGGCCGCCGACCCCGCCTTCGTGCTCCTGGAGCACAACTTCATCCCTCCGGCCGGGTCGGGGGCCCCTCCCGTGCGAGTGCATGTCGCGGTGCAGGAATGCAGCGCGGATGCCTGGGCTGAAGTAGGAGCCTGGGCCGATTCCACGCTCCTCTACTACGGCGAGTGGTGCGGCTGGTACCCCTACGGGGATCTATGGATCGTCCAGAGCGCGATGGAGG
This sequence comes from Candidatus Fermentibacterota bacterium, assembly GCA_022703195.1. Lineage (GTDB taxonomy): Bacteria > Fermentibacterota > Fermentibacteria > Fermentibacterales > Fermentibacteraceae > Fermentibacter. Next base: position 1,173 of record JAKLEF010000026.1, read on the forward strand.
GAGGGATGGAGTATCCCCAGCTCGTCATGATCCAGTCGTACGACCCCCCGTTCGTCAGATACTTCGAGATGGTGGTGATGCACGAGATAGGGCACCAGTGGTTCTACGGGATGCTGGGCAACGACGAGGTGGACGAGGCCTGGCTCGACGAGGGCATCAACAGCTTCTTCGAGATCAGGTACTTCGAGCGCAGGTACGGACTGTCCGGGAACATGACCAGCCTGCCGGGATGGGTTTCGGGCATCTCCGACGCCGATTTCACGAGTTCGAGCTACGTCGGGATGGTCGCTTCGGGCGAGGAGGTGCCCGTGCTCAGCACTTCCACCGAGGCCGCAGGGGGCAGGTACGACTACGGGGCGCTCTACTACTCCAAGCCCGCCCTCTTCGTCAGGATGATCCAGAACCAGATCGGGGACGGTGCCTTCGACGCCTTCCTGCGCGAATACTGCGACAGGTTCAGGTTCCATCACCCGCGTACCGGCGATTTCATGGCGATCCTCGAGGAGGTCTCGAGCAGGTCCTGGCAGGAGGAGTTCGATTTCTGGCTCGGGACGACCGGATCGGCCGACGTACGCGTCGAATGGCTGGACTGGAGCGGAGACACCACTGTCGTCTGCGTGTCCGGAGACATCCCACAGCCGGTGGAGCTCGACCTTGCCGTAGGCCCTCCCGGCGGCGGCATCTCGACGCGGGTCGCGCTGACGCCCGGGGAGGTGTCGCAGGTCAGGATCCCGGGGAGGTGGTACAGGGCCGAGGTAGACCCCTGGACGCGCTTCCCCGACCGCCGTCCATGGAACAACTCCCTGCCCGCCGCGGGAACCGTTCGACCGATGATCGCTCCCATGGATCAGCCCTCGAGGTTCAACACGTGGCTGGCTCCTTTCCCGGGATACGCGGACGGCGGATGGGAGGCAGGGATCTACGGCTCGACCCATTCCGCCAGCAACTGGGCGGGCGGGCCTCTCGAGGTCACCGGCTTCCTCAGGCTCCCGGTCGAAGGCGGCCGCCCAGGTTCCTGGGCGCTTGCCCTGGACAGGCCCCTGGCCCGGAGCACCACCGGTTCGACCGGCCTCTCGGTGGGCATGTCCTCGATGTACGGGCGGGAGGAGGTCTCGGCATCGGTCTACAGGACGTTCGAGGGGGTCTATCCGTCGGACCCGTCCGGATCGGTCTCGGCCGGGGCCTCCTTCGAGAGCGTGTCGGACAACTCCATGCTGGACGGTTCGGAGTACGAGGAGGGCTGCGGAGCCGTGCTGGAGGCCTCCGCCTCGTCGTGGGACATGGGCATGTCCTCGTACAGGAACGCATGGATCGCTCTCCGGGGCAGCCCGGACTGGGGCGGGGAGCCATGGATCGCGGTCGAGGCGGAGGGTTCTGTCGGGCTCACGGCCCTCCCCGGGACGCCGGGGACGCGCGTGTTCGCAGGCTGCGCCTCGGAGGGCACCCCGCTGCAGCACTCGTACCGCCCGGGAGGTGGCCTCGCGTCGTACGGGGCGCTCGGGTGGATGCTGCCGCCCTCGGGATACCTGTCGCCCCTGGAGCACTACTTCGTCGAGTCGGGCCCGGCCATGCCGGGTTACGGCGAAAGCGACCTGCACGGCACCATCGGGATCGGGATCGGCGAGACCGTCTCGCTCTCGCCCCTGCCGGTCTCGGTCTTCGCCGATGTCGGCTGGATCGAGGACTCCTTCGGCGACCTGAGCATGCCGGGCATGCTGGCCAACGCGGGCCTGAGCCTCCGGGCGGCCTTCATCACGGCATGGTTCCCGGCTTGGGTCTCCGATCCGCCCGACGGAGAGGACGAATGGGAGATGCGCTGGAGATTCGCCTTCAGCTTATGGGGGCTTGCCTCGCTGCTGGGCTGAGCGGCCCCTTCAGCGGATCCTGGCCCTCTCCATCATGGCCTCGTAGTCCTCGAGCAGCGACTGGAGGTCCTCCTCGTGCTCGACTTCGTCGGCCAGGATGGCCTGGGCCATGTTGTACGTCACCATGTCCTTCTGGAAGGTCTCCTTCACGAGGCGGTCGTAGACCTCGATGGCGCACTGCTCCCCCTTGATGTTCTGCTGGAGGACCTTCTGGATGAAGGGGTCCTCGGGGGCGTCGTAGCCGCAGTTCGAGAGCCCGTACCAGTCCGCGGGCTTCAGCACCGGCGTCCCCCCGAGCTGCACGATGCGCAGCGAAACCATCTCAGCGTGCCGCATCTCGTCGGCGGCGTGCTGGACGAGCTCCGCGACGGCCGCGTCCTTCATCGGGCCCATCACTACCTTCGAGCCGACCCAGTACTGGTAGTGCGCCAGCCACTCGTCCGCGAGGGCCCTGTTCAGCGTGGCCAAGAGCCCGTCGACGTCGAGACCCACGATCTGCCTTCCCCTGGTTCCCATGCCAGTCCTCCAGTCGATGCGGTCGATCCCGATCCGCGGCTTTCGCCGCGGCGCCTGCCCTCAGCGAACAGTCTCCGACGGAGCGGCGCTCCCGCCGTCGCCGGAGCCCTTGGTGCCGTCACCCATGACGTATACATCGAAGAAGGTCTGGAAGTTCAGCCTGTTGTCGGCGGAACAGGTGTCGAGGTAGGTCATCCCCGACTCGGTGACCCTTGCCGAGACGTTCTCGTTAGCGGCCAGAGCCCTGAGGACCGCAGCGGTCGTGGGGAAGCGGAACGAGACCTCGTAGCCGCCCGAGGCGAGCTGCACGGGCGTCACGCATGCCGCGGAGCCCAGAGTGAACCTCGCGAACGGCGCACCGTCGGCCTCGAGGCGCAGAACCTCGGGCGAGCCCTGGACGTCGAGCCATGTTTCGTGGCTCGTGAGCACAAGTGTCAGGAAGTACTCGCAATCACCCGAGGGGATGTCGCGCCATGTCTCCGGGTTGAGCGAGATGCCGCGGGGGCCCTCCTCGGGGATGGCGCTCCGCCTGCCGTTGATCCCGTTCCCCAGGACGCGGTAGATCACGAGCGAATCGATTGTCGAGACGATCGTCTCCAGGCGGGCGGTGCCGGGCGTCAGCGCCTGCACCGAGGACCAGCGCCCGGGGATGATCGCGCCCGTCCCCGAAGTGTCGGGGGGGACCGGCCGGACGGTGCCTCCGGGGCCCGGACCGGGGATTTGGGGTCCGGGCGGCACCGGGGCCCCGGATGAGGGCTTCACCACGAAGACTGTGTCCGGTCCGGGCTTTCCGGTATCCCCGTAGTTGTAGATGATGGTGGTGCTGGTGCACCCCGGCAGCAGCAGCAGGGATGCGATCCCGAAGAAGAGCACGATCCTCGTCAAGCCGGCCTCCTTGCCATCCGCCCGACATGGGCGCTGCAATTATAGCCCGTGGGCCACCCGGTGTTTCAGCCAGCGTCTCGGATGAGCAGGAATCCCAGGCTCGCAGAGGGTGCGAGGCCGATTCTCGCCGCGCGCCTCCTCAGCCTCTCCCCCTCCGCGGCGAGTTCACCGGCCCCGGGCGCGCCTTCCGGTATCCTGGCGGAATAGGAGTCGATGATGGCCTCGAGCCTCGCGAGTTCCTCCGCTCCCGGAGGGGGGCCTCCGCAGCCCTGTTTCGCATCCCGGCCGGCCCCGTCGTCGGTCCACGCCTCCAGACGGAGCCCGTGTCCCGACAGGAGTCGGTGCATGGCCGTCCTCGTCATGGTCTCGAAGTGGGGGATCCCGTTCAGCCTGTCGATCCTTCCCCACCAGGAGTGCATCAGCACGTGGGTCATGGACGGCCCCCTCTGTCCGTCCCGGTACATCTCGACCACCAGCATCGCCCCCCCGGGGCGGAGCAGTTCCGCCGCCCGGTCGACGACGATGGCTGGCCGCTCGAAATGATGGAGCGAGTTCACCACGGACACGAGATCGGCCGATCCGGGCCTGACGGGGGGGTTGGATGCGTCGCCTGCCGCCAGCGGGAGCCCTGCCGCGTCATCCCGTGCCCGTGCCGCCCTGAGCGCCTTCAGGGATGAGTCGAAACCCACCGTGACCGAGCAGGAAGGGCAGGCCGCGAGCATGGCGAGGAGGGAGTCCCCCCTGCCCGTGGCCACGTCCACGCATGTGCGCGGTTCGAGGCGCCTCAGGAGCGCATCGAAATCCTCCTGCGCGACCGGTGGGATCCTAGTGGTGATCCTGACATCCTCCGCCGTGGTGGCCGTGGCCGGCGCAGACCGACCACGGGCCTGCCTTCGGGGCCCCGCCGGAGACCACTGCCGCGACAGCCTCGCCCACCGTGGAGGCCGAGACTATGTACACGTCTATCCCGGAGGCCGAGAGCTTTTCGAGCGCTCCCGCCCCCATGCCCGCGGCGGCCACCGCATCGGGCATGTCGCCCTCGAATGCCGCGAGGGGTCTGCACATGCCGTGGCCGTGCTCATGGCCAGGATTGGGCAGGTACGCAGCCGTCATCGTGGCCGTGTCCACCACCACGAATCCCGGCGCCGAGCCGAAGTGTTCGCAGATCGGGCTCGAAAGCCCCAGATCGGCCCTTGCCGGACAGGCTATTCTCATCACGGGACTCCCTTCGATCGATCCACGCGTATCCGCACGGAGCGCCCCGCCCCGCGGCATGCCGCCCGGGCCGCCCGCATCCGCCCTGCGGCAGGAGGGACAGGCGCAGCTGCCGTCCTCTGGGACGTTCAGGCCCGGTTCTATCGCGAGAGCGGACCCGGTGACGACCGCACGGGCGGTCTTGCGCCTGGCCCTCTCGAGTATCCTGCCGAAGGTCGCCCTGGAAACGCCCATGGAGCAGGCGCCCTCTTCCAGGTACAGGCCTTCGAGGTCGGCCAGCCTCAGCGCCTCCACCTCGTCGTTGCCCAGGACTTCGTCACAGGCCTCTCCACGGCGGTGGAAAACCGCGCGGCGACAAGCCGGGACATGCGAAACGTTGCAGGTGGTCCTGGGTCTGGCCATGACCTATTATGAGAATATTCTCATTTCCTGTCCAGTCCCGGCTGGTGAGTGACCCGTCCGGCCGGCCGTTCAGCAACCGGCCAGCATGTCCGATTCGTGATCCGGGATGGACGGGAGGGACGAAACGTCCTCGCCCATCGAGCGCAGCCTGGAGGCCGTCGCCCATGGATACCGCCCCTCCGCGAGCCATCTCCGGTTGGATTCCAGCGCCGCCGACCTGTCGGCATCGAGCGATGTGAGCCTCCAGAGGAGCCAGGAGGCTTCCGCGGCCGTCTCGAGGTCATCCGAACGGGCCTCGGCGGAGAGGATCGCCAGGGATTCGCCCCTGCAGCCGGTCTGGGCGAGCGCGGCCGCCGTGATGATGGCGGCAGGCTTCCTGTAGTCATCCATCATCGGATGACCGACCGCTTCCTCCACGGCCTCCATGGCCTCGCGCGGCCTTCCCGAACAGAGCAGCGCCCTCGCATGGACCAGGAGGAAGCTCCCGATGTAGTACTCGAGCCCCTTCTCCCTGCAGAGTCTCACGGCTTCGGTAGAGTTGCGGAGCGCCTCCGCGGTTTCGCCGGCCCTGAGGCAATGATCGCAGAGGTTCGAACGCGCTATCCCCTCGTGCTGCGCCGCTCCGAGGTCGGCCGCCATCCGCGCCGCCCGCCTGAAATGGTCGGCCGCCCCGCTCCACTCCCACCCGCGGGAGAGCGAGCTGCCCAGATTGCCTAGCGCGTGCACCGCCAGGAAACGGTTGCCCATCTCGCCCGCCAGTGCGAGCTGCTCCCTGAAGAGGTCGACCGCCCTCGCCTCGTTTCCCAGGTACTTGCTGGCGAGGGCCATGTTCCCCAGCGACAGTGCCTTGAGCTGGGTAATCCCGAGCCTCTCGGCTCCATTCCTGACCTCCTCGTAATGGGAGAGCGCCGCGGCGAAGTTGCCTACCTCGAGGCAGTAGTTGCCCATGTTCCCCCTGACCCTGAGGCACTGCTCCTCGTCGCCCGACCGGATCGCATACCGGAGACCGGTCTCCAGGGCATCCTCCATCCCCTCGCGGCTGTTGGACTGGAGCAGGAAGCTCGTTCTGACCATGATGATCCTGGACCGGGCGGAGTAATCCTCCTCCCGGTCGAGGCAGGCTTCGGCCTCGCGCAGGTTCTCCATGCCGGCATCCTCGTCGCCCGTGTCGAGCAATATCCTCCCGGCGCGCTGGCGTGCATTCGCCTCGAGCGCGTGCAGCCCGAGATCGCGGCACATGTCGATGACCCCGCGGCAGTGGGCGAGGGCCTCATCCCACGAGCCGGAAGCCCATTCCACGTCGGCCATCCCCAGGATGGCCCGGGCCTTCTCGCGTCCTTCGGGCAGCAGGGAGGCCAGCCGCGAGTAGAGGTCCACGGCCTGGGAGTTCAGATAGCTGTGCGCGGCCTGGGCAGCGGCGAGCCCGAGGTACTCGACCGCCTCCGGGATCATCCCCGCGCGTTCGTAGTGGTACGCCAGATCGTCCAGGAAGGCGGGATCCCCGCCCCGCAGTGCCCTGATCGCGCCGGCGGCGAGCGCGTGGAGCTCCGCGAGCCTCGCGCCGAGCTGCATCGAATAGGCCGCATCCCGCAGGAGCGCATGCCGGAACATGTGGAGCCGGCCTCCCGCGGGCTGCCAGATCTGCTCCTCGACACCCCGGAGGAGCACGGCCCCGGCATCGTCCTCCCCCAGCATGGATGCTAGCACGTCGGCCTCGAACTCCCTTCCGAGCACGGAGGCGGCCTGCACGGCCTGCCGTACGCTGGCCGGAAGGCGGTCGATCCTTGCCACCAGCACCGGGTTCAGGCCGGCCGGAAGACCCTCGACGACGGAAGAGAGCTCTAGACCCCCGGAAGCTTCCACCACCAGACCGCGCTCCGAGAGGAAGCGGCAGTACTGCTCCACGAACAGCGGGTTTCCCCCGGTATGGGCGTGGATGTACCCGGAAAGGGACTCGGACGGGCTGCCGCGGAGCTCCGACGAGACCAGGGAGGAGGCGGCCCCCGGTTCGAGGCCCGGGAGGTCGATCACGGTGGCCCGGGATCCGGGAAGCGGCTCGAAGGGCTGATCAGGACCGGCTGGCGGCCTTGCGAGCGCCATCCATAGTATGGGCTCCGCCGAGAGCGCCGGAGCGGCGAGTTCCAGGGCCTTCCTCGAATCACGGTCTAGCCAGTGGGCGTCCTCTATAACGATGACCGAGGGTGCTCCACCCGCCAGGATGCCCAGGAGGCCTCTCAGGGATGTGAGGATGTTGTCGAACCTGAGTCTCGGATCGAGCTTCCCGAACACCGAGTCGGGCCATTCCATCCCGAGCAGCGATCCGAGGGCCGGCGCGCGGCTCCTGAGGAACTCCGCCTGGTCGGGGAACTCGCCTCCGGAACCGGGGACCGTCGCCCCGGGTCTTCCGAGCGAGGCGAGCCGCGCCTCGAAGAGCCGCCTGCCTTCCGACGGATCCATCCCCTCAGTGTGCCCCGACAGCTGCCGGAGGAGCCTGGCGAAGGGGTTGAAACCCCTCTGCTGGATCCCGTCGCACCTGAGATGATGGAACGCGGCTTCCCCGTGGGCGGCTTCGAACTCGTGGAGGAGCCTGCTCTTTCCGGCCCCGGCCTCCCCGGTGACCAGCACCTGCCTGGCGGGATCCCCGGGCCCGGCGGGGAGGAGTGCTCCGAGAGCATCCATCTCGGCCTGCCTTCCCGCGAAGACCCCGGAGAACCCGGACGCGGTCTCCCGGGATCCTCCCGGGGACAGACTCACCGCTTCCACACCGGCCCTGATGCCCTTCAGGCTCACGATCACGCCCTGCGAACGCCTGAGCAGGCTCCTGCGGGCGAACGACGGACCGGAGAGAGCGCAGCCGCTCGAGGCGAGGTACAGCAGCCGCGCGGCAAGGTTGACCGGGGCTCCGATCGCCGTATAGGCCGTATGGCTCCCCGAACCCAGCAGTCCGGCGAAGACCTCGCCGCACTCGACCCCCGCCCTGGCCGACCCGGCATGCGGCCCGAGCAGGTCGGCGAGGAAGCCGTCGGCCCTCGCCGCGTCGTCCTCGTGGGTGACGGGCGCGCCGAACAGCACGAGCAGGTTGGCACCCGCAGGCTTCGTATCCACTCCGCTGAGGAAGCCGTCGTAGCGTTCCGCGAGGTCGAGGACCCGCGCCACGAACTCCCTGCCCGGCCCCGGCCCTTCCGAAGGTCCTGCGACGAAAACGCTCGTGACGAACCTGAACTCCCCCTGGGAGGCCAGCGAGCCCACGCGCTCGGGCACGAAGTAATCTCCCGAGCAGCAGGGCATCGGGGCCGATCCCGCGGCCCCCGCGGCAGGAGCGGCATCCGGCGCGGCGACGTGACCCGCCGACCTGACCGCGCCGGGGGCGCAGGCCTCCTGCTCCGCCGAGGCCGAGGCCACGGGAGCGCCCGAGAAGAAGTGGAACAGCCTGCTGCGTCCCGGGATGACATCCCAGGACACCGTTCCGGAAGCGATGCCTATCTTCACGAGCGATCCGGGGCCGGAGCCTTTCCGGCAGGCCAGCGCATGCGAGATCTCAGCGGCGGTCCGGGAGGCTTCCTCCGCGGTTCTCCCGGGCAGGACGCCCGTGACGGAATCCCCGGCGAAGCCCCCGATGAAGCCGCCCGCGGCCACGATCCCCTCCACCGCGGTCCCGAGCATGCCGTTGAGAACGAGCGAGAGCTCCTCGGCACCCCTGGTGCCGCGGGCCATGTATTCCTCGGCGAGCACGGTGAAGCCCGGGAAGTCGATCATCACGACAGCCCCCGGGACCATTCCGCTGAAGAGGCCTCTTCTGGCTCCATCGACGATGAACGGGGGGACGAACACTCTCATCGCGTCGGCGGATCCTTCCGGCGAGGCTGGAATGACCGAAGTCGGCCGGGGGTGCATATTGCCCGGGGACCGGGCTCGTGGAATCTATCACGGCCTCGCGGGGTATGTACAGGTCGTGGGCCGAAACAGGAGGAGGATGAGGATGACAAGGACGATGCTGGCGGCAGCAGTGCTGCTGATGGTCTGTGGAACCGCCTCGGCGCAGGACCCCTACGTCTATCCGCGCCAGATTTCCGTCACCGGGACGGGGACGGCCTGGAGCGAGCCGGACATGGCCACCATCACCTTCGGGGTCGACGTGACCGGCTATTCGGCTGCGGAGGCCGTGGACGAGGCCTCGGGGATGATGCGGGGTGCACGGGACGCCGCCGTGCGCGAAGGTGTCGATTCCGACGACATCGCCACCAGCTCCTACAGCCTGTGGACCGAGTACGAGTACGACGAGTACACCTATGAGTACACCGACGTGCTGCTGTACCACGTCTCCGACTACGCCACGCTGAAGCTGTACGACACCGAGAGTGTCGGAGAAGTCCTGGCCGCGCTGGTGGAGGGCGGCGCCAACTACATTTCCTCGGTCTCCTTCGCCATCTCGGACAGGGCCGCGCTGTACGACGAGGCCAGGATCATGGCGGTCGAGGATGCGCAGAACAGGGCCGGACAGCTCGCATCGGCGACGGGCGTGACGCTGGGCGAGCCCACCATGATCAGCGAGTACTCCTATGACTACTACGATCCGTACTACGGATACGGGGCGATGTCCGCCTCCATAAGCACCGGCGAGTATGCGGGCGGGGGCATGGCGCCGCCGGCGATCACCCCCGCCGAGATGTCGGTTCAGACGAGCGTCACGATCACGTACGGGATAGAGTAGGGAGAGGCGGCCCCGGGGTCAGAGCAGACCCAGCAGGAATGCCTGCTCCGAGGCCGCGTCCTCCATCCATCCGAACCTGCCAGAGGCGCCGGCATGCCCGGCGCCCATCTCCGTCCTGAATACGAGCGGATCGTCGTCGGTCCGGAGCCTGCGGATCCTGGCCACCCACTTGGCCGGTTCCCAGTAGCAGACCTGCGAATCGTTCCATCCCGCCGTGACGTAAAGCGCCGGGTAGTCGCGCGCCCCCACGTTGTCATATGGCGAGTAGGACAGCATGTAGTCGTAGAAGACCGGATCGGAGGGGTCGCCCCACTCCTCGTACTCGTTGGTGGTCAAGGGTATGCTCGGGTCCAGCATGGTGGTCACGACGTCCACGAACGGCACCTGGGCCACCACGCCCCTGAAGAGATCCGGTCTCATCATGGCCACCGCCCCGACGAGCAGGCCGCCGGCGCTCCCGCCCCTTGCGAACATCCTGTCAGGGCTGGTCACGCCGGAATATGCCAGGTACTCGGCGCAGGCGATGAAGTCGAGGAAGGTGTTCCTCTTCTGGAGGAGCCTCCCGGATTCGTACCAGCTCCTGCCCATCTCCGAGCCGCCCCTGACGTGGGCGGTGGCGAAGACGAACCCCCTGTCCAGAAGGCTGAGCATCGAGCTCGAGAACCACGGATCGGAGCTGTAGCCGTAGGCGCCGTACCCTTCCAGCAGCAGGGGCCTGTCGGCGGGACCGCCCATGTCGGAACGCCAGACCATGGAGATGGGGACCTCGATCCCGTCGTGCGACGGAGCGTACATCACCGTCGAGCTGTACAGGGAGGCGTCGAAGCCGCCCCCGATGGAGTCCTGCTTCAGGATGGCGGAGACGCCCGTCTCGAGGTCGAGTGAGCGGGTCTGCACGGGGGTCGTCAGGGAGCAGTAGCCGTAGCGGACCAGACGGTCGGACGGCCGGCGGTTGCTCTCGAACCATAGCGTCGAAGGCTCGCCGCCCCCCGCCGCCACGGTCTCGACGCCGGTGGAGAGGTCCACCGTGCGGAGCTGAGAGAATCCCCCGCTCCTGACGAGCATCGCCAGGCAGCCGGGAAAGGCCTCCACATCATCGATCAGCACGTCGTCCCTCGCGGGCACGGCCTCCGTCCAGCGGGCGGCGGCAGGCTCGGATGCCGGCGCCGTCATCACGCGGAAGTTCTGCGCCGCGAGGTTGGTCAGGATGTAGAGCGTGTCGCCCAGGGTCTCCACGCTGTACTCGAGACCGGGGGTCCTCGGCTCCACTACGCGGAATGCGCCTCCGGGATCGTCGGCGTCGAGGATCCAGGTCTCGTAGGACTCGGTGCTGGAGGTCTCTATCAGGACGTATCCGTCGTCCGGCGACTTGTACACGTAGGGCCAGAAGGTGGGATCGTCCTCCTCGAAGACGATCGCGTCGGCAGCCGCCGGAGTGCCCAGCGCGTGCCTCATGATCCTGCAGGTGCGCCACGTGCTGTCCAGGGCTCCGTAGAAGACGGTGCGCGAGTCGTTGCCCCAGACCAGGCTCCCGTCCGTGCCCCTGAGCGTGTCGTCCAGCAGCCTCCCGGTGCCCATCTCGACGAAGACCAGCGTGTATTCGAGCGAACCCGTCGTGTCGAAGGCCACGCCAGCGATAGTGCCGTCAGGGCTCATCCCGGGCCATGCATCCATGTACTCCCTGCCGGATGCCAGTGCGGCGACGTCCAGGACCGTCTCGGCCGGGCCTCCGGTCTCGGGGCGCCTCATGTAGACGGGATAGTCGCTCCCCTCGTCGAAGCGGC
>JAKLEF010000260.1 GCA_022703195.1 Candidatus Fermentibacterota bacterium
AAACACATCGGACCGCTGACACCGGACGTGATCCGCAACAAGATCGAACCCCTCGTGAGGCAACTGAATGGCTAGATGGCTCCTGATACTGACCCTGGCCCTCCTGGCCGGGCTCGGCCTGCTCCTCCTGATCGCAGGCGCACTCGAGCAGTATGCCACGGCCCGCTTCTCGGGGGCAGCCACCGCGGACATGCAGGGCGACCTCCTCGGCAGGGCCATGTCCCTGCCCGTGAGGCTCTTCGGCGAGGAGAGGACCGGATACCTGATGTCACGCATCACAAACGACATACAGGGCGTCTCCTGGTTCCTCTCGGGCGCATCGGTCCATCTCGCCGCATCCGTCGTCAGGCTGGCGGCTGGCGTTGCCCTCATGCTTTCCATGGAATGGCGCCTGGGCCTCCTGTGCCTGCCGTTCCTCGCCGCCATGCTGCTGGCGGCCGGCGCGATGTCTCGCCGCCTGCGCAACCTCGGCCTCCATTCGATGGAGGAGGGGGCCAGGGTCTCCAGGGACCTCCAGGAGGTCCTCGCGGCTGGCACCGTCGTCAGAGCCTTCGCCGCGGAGGAACGCATGTCCGGCAGGGTCAGGGAGGGCCTCGGGAGGATGCTGGGCCTGATGATGGAGCGAACGGCTTCGGGGACCGCCGCAGGGCTGCTCCTGGAGCTCGTGCCCGGAGCCGCCCGGCTCTGCGCCGCAGGCGCGGGGGCCTATCTCGTGATAGGCGGGTCGATGACTCTCGGCTCGCTGCTCGCCTTCCTGTCCTTCCTGGGGTCGACCCTCGGCCCCGCCCGCCGGCTCTCTTCGTTCACGACCCAGATACCCCAGTCCCTCGCCGCGGTCGACAGGGTGACGGCCCTGACCGCCCCCCCGGGGGAGGAGGGGGGATCCAGGATGGTGGACCGGCTGTCGGGGGAGGTGGAGTTCAGGGACGTCTCCTTCGGCTATTTACCGGACGAGCCCGTGCTCTCGGGGATCTCCTTCAGGATCCCGCCCGGCGGGACGATGGCGGTCACGGGGGCCAGCGGCGAGGGCAAGACGACCCTGCTGATGCTCCTGCTCGGTTTCTACAGGCCGGATTCGGGCTCGATACTCATCGACGGCATCCCGCTCGACGAGTACGACCGGCGCTCTGTGAGGGCCAGGATGGGCTTCGTGCCCCAGGAGGCCTCGGTCCTCTCGGGCACGATACTCGAGAACCTCAGGCTCGGCGCTCCCTCTGCGACCCCGGAGCAGGCGCTCTCGGCCTGCAGGGATGCGGGGGCCGACTTCGCATCCACGCCTTCCGACCTGGACAGGATGCTCGGCGAAGGCGGCTTCGGCCTCTCCCTCGGCCAGAGGCAGAGGCTCGCCATCGCGCGGGCCCTGGTCGGCGCCCCGGACATCCTCCTGTTCGACGAGCCCACATCGGCCCTGGACTCCTCGTCCGAGAAGGCACTGCTCTCCACACTGCCCCGGGCGATCGGGGCCAGGACGGCGATAATCGTGACCCACAGCCCGGCCGTCCTGGAACTCTCCGGCTCCAGGCTGGTAATTGAAGGCAGCCGCGGGGAGTTCGTGCACACGGGCCGCGCCCGAGGGCGGCGATGAACCGGCCGGCCCCGGCGCCGGGCTGCTATGGCGCATGTGCCGGGGGGCCGTTATGTTCGTTCCGGACAGCCTGAGGAGGTCTTCCTGATGAGAGCGATTCTCCTGACACTCGCCGCATTCCAGGCTTGCTCGGCCCTGGGGCTCGATCCGGGCCGGTTCGACCTCTTCGGTAACGACTCGCCGCTTCTCAGGCCGGATTTCTCCAGCTCTATGAGCTTCTCCTTCACCAGCGGGGGCGGGTATTCCTACGGAACCGGCACCTATGTCGGCTCCATGGGCTTCCTTCTGCACCCGAACGTCACCGCCGAAGTAGATCTCGGCTATTCCAGACTGCTCGACTTCCACGGCCCCGACGCCGGGTACTATCTCGGAGGGGTCGGGCTCGACTGGAAGCCCAGCGAGAACTTCCTCCTCCAGGTCCACATGAGCGGCGCCTTCGAGGGCGACGCTCTGGAAGGCAACTGAACCCCTTCCCTGCAACGGTCCTGGCAGCCGCGCTCCTGGGCTCGTCCGGCGATTCGCTCATGCACCTCGGACGCGTGGCGGAGGCGATCCCCGCACTCCGGGCCGAAGCCGCCGGGCACCCCCGGGACCCCTGGATCCTATGGCGCCTCGCCAGGGCGTACAACCTGATGGAGATGCCCGACAGCGCCTGCGTTCATGCCCTCGCGGCATGGAGGATGGAGCCGGGCGAGGACCTGTTCCTCGCGGAGTACTTCAAGGCCCTGAGGCGTTCCGGGAGGCAGCAGGAGGTGCTCGAGCTGGCCGGACTGGTCAGGAACGGCGGTTCCGCGCGCTACCATGCCGCAGCCTGCGGCCACGAGGAGTCGCTCCGGTACCTGCGCGACAGCTCCCTGTCTCCCGACGACTCGACCGCTGCCGACGCCTGCTGCTGGCTCTCCGTCCTGGAGGGCGCGGAAGGAGCGGGGGACAGGTCGCTCGAGCTCCTCAGGCGATGCGTGGAACTCGCTCCGGATGAGGGCTTCTACAGGTCCATGCTGGTGGAGGAGCTGTGCGGGGCGGGGCTGCTGGAAGAGGCCGCGGCCAACCTCCTCGAGCTCAGGCGAGCGAGATGGTTCGAGCCGGGATACTGGGATGCATGCGCCTCGGTCGCCTTCCTGGAGGGCGATCAGGAGAGGCGCCTCTGGGCGCTCAGGAGGTCCGTGGAGGCGCTCACGACGCCTGATGCGCTCAGGTCGCTGGGATGGGGGCTCGTGTCCGCCGCCCGGTCCGACATGA
>JAKLEF010000261.1 GCA_022703195.1 Candidatus Fermentibacterota bacterium
GGGTCCGTGGTTCTTGTGGGCTGAGAGGCTAAGCAGGTCGATCCCGTCGCCCTCCGCGTCCAGGGGGATCTTCCCGGCAGCCTGCACGGCATCGGTGTGGAAGAGCGCCCCGACGGAATGAGCCATCTCCGCACATTCCCGGATCGGCATCAGCACTCCGGTCTCGTTGTTGGCCGCCATGACGGACAAGACCGCCACCGTGGGGTCGATGGCCTCCCGGATGCTGTCCATGTCGAGAGCACCGTCGCAGGTGACGCGCGCGAGTCGGAGCTCGAAGCCTTCACGTTCGAGCTGCCTGGCAGTTTCGAGAACGGCGGGGTGTTCGACGGGGGTGGTGACGATCGTCCTGCGGCCGGTGGCCGCCAGGGAACCCCTCAGAGCCCAGTTGTCGCTCTCCGTGCCGCCGCTGGTGAAGACCACCGCCGGCCCGCCCGCAGCAGGCCGTGGCGCGCCGATGAGCGAGGCCACCCTCCCGCGCGATTCTTCGATCGCCTCCATGAGCGAACTGCCGAAGGAATGGAAGCTCGAAGGATTCCCGAACCTCTCGCCCAGGAAGGGCAGCATCCTGGCGAGGACCATTGGATCGAGAGGAGTGGTGGCGTTGTTGTCGAGGTAGACGTTCATCGACTGAACTCCACCTCTATCCTCCTGCCGAGGGCTGCGGAGATCGAGCCGGCCAGCCTGTCCGCCAGGCCGGCCGGAGGCTCGCCATCCATGCGGAGGGCCACGGAACCCGGCCTTGCCCTGAGCACGGCGAGTCCAGGCGCATCTGCCTTCACCGCCTCCACAGCTGCGAGCGCCTCGCGCTCGACCTCGCCGACCTTCGCCCTGTAGTCGGCGATAGCATCCCGAAGAGCCTCGTGCCCCATGACCGAGCAGTGGTACTTCTCCTCGGGCATCCCGCCGAGATAGTCGGCGATCTGCCTGTTCTTGACCGCGAGGGCCTCTTCGAGCGTCTTCCCTGCGACCATCTCGGTCAGGGCCGAGGCGGAGGCTATGGCGCCGGCGCAGCCGAAGGTCCGGAACTTCACATCGCTTATCCTGCCTTCATCGTCGACCGAAATGTCGAGGGTCATCGCGTCGCCGCATACGGGAGAGCCGACCTGCGCATGACCGTCGGGGTTCTCGATGTTCCCCACGTTGCGTGGGTTGACGAAGTGATCCATCAGCTTCTCGGAGTATTTCCACATCTCAGGCTCCGCCTTCCGATACCGCCGCACCGTGCGGCGGAATGCCCTGCGCCCGGGTGACGGGCGAAACAGTATCGTGCGAACCGTCGCGGGAGCTCATGGCCAGGTCGAACAGGGTCCGGTTCCCGAGGTAGTCGAAGCAGCAGCGCCGAAGGTCGCGCCAGAGTATCCTGGTCGCGCAGCCATCCTGACGGTGGCATGGCTCCGTATCGTGCGAACCCCCGCCGGAGCAGTGCGGAGCGTCCTCGGCGCACCCGGGTGCGAGGAAGCCCGCTTCGAGGGTGGTGATGATCTCGAGCAGAGTGATCGTGGAAGGATCCTTCGCGAGGACATATCCCCCCCTGGGCCCGCGCCTTCCGGTAACGAGCCCGGCCTCCCTCAGCCTGAGGAAGATCTGCTCGAGGTACCGCTGCGAAACTTCCTCGTTCTCCGCGAGCCTCGCCAGGGAGACGGGCACGTTCCAGCCCTCCCTGACCATTTCGACCATGGCGCGCAGTCCGTATCTGCTCCTCGTCGAGACGAGCATATTACCTCCCGGCCATGTAGGAAATTATCCGGATCAACCCCGCCCGTCAACCCTGCCGGAGGCCATTCGGCGTCTCCTGCGGCGCGCAGCCTCCCTGGAGGCGATTCCTATCAGGAGGGCGGCCGTCATGCCGGTTGCCACCATGATCAGGACGATCCTGCTCCCCGTGAGGATGGGGCTGTAGCGCACCCCGCTGCCCTCGAAGGCGAGGTCGAGCGAGGCGGATACCGATGCGGACACATAGTTGCCGCGGTTCGAGATCACCAGGGCCATGTCGCCGAAACCGTCGACCGGGATCATGACCGCTCCGTCGCCGGTGATGGAGCGGTACAGGGTGTCGACATCGGTTCCGCCCGCGGACCATCTGTGGAAGTCGTCCCTGTGCATCAGAATGAGCTCAATGGAGGACGAGTCGGGCACGACGGTGAGGAATCCCTCTATCCTCGTCTCCTCCTGCTGCTCTATGTCGACGGTGAATCCGATCCATCTGAACTGGCCTACGGGGATCTCGAGCGTGTCGCGCGCGAGCCGGAACGAGCCGGCATACAGCGCGGCCGGCAGCACGGCCAGGAGAACTGCGGTATTCCTCACTCCCCACCCCCTGCTTATTATACGGCACCCGCCGGAACGGCACAGACCTCGGAGGATCCTTGTTCAGGGGAAGCTACTATCGTCTTGTCGAGATACTCTACCGCTCGGCGGGAAGAACGTGCCCGGACGGCCTCGTCCGGCTGCTCGCGTCTGTCAGGCTGGTGGTCGACATGCTGGGCAGGAGCGGCAGGCACAGTGTCTACATGGGCCATCTCGCGAGGATCTTCCCTTCCGAGGGCCCGGCCTGGCGCCGCGGGATCATGCGGAACTACTGGATGGCCCATCAGGGCGCGATGCTGGGCCTTTTCAGAGCATCGCTGATGGATCCGGACAACCTGGACGAATGCGTGGAGTGGGAGGGGCGTGCGGAACTGGACGGCCTGCTTGCAGGAGGACGCGGAGTGCTCCTCCTCGCCCCGCATTTCGGCGACGAGCGGACGATGCACATCGCCATGGCCCTGGCGGGATACGACATGCACGTTCTGTCGACGGACTACC
>JAKLEF010000262.1 GCA_022703195.1 Candidatus Fermentibacterota bacterium
TGGGTGCGCTGCGCGCGCAGCGAGGCCACCCTGAGCCCTATGACGTGACGCTCTGGTGCATCGGGAACGAGCCGGACATTGCCGGCGGCACCTATCCGACGCCGTTCGGCACGATGACCTTCTACAGGCACTTCGGGATCCCCTTCGAGAGCTGGGGCTGGACCGACTCGGTGTTCTGCACGCCCGGCCAGTTCTCCGATCTCGTCGGCGAGTACGCGGACGCCATGAGAGCCGCCTCGCCCATCCCCATCGAGATCGGGGGCCTCTCCCTCTCGGGAGATCTGTCGTGGATCGGGCCGGTCATGGGTCCGAACGCCTCTTCAGTCGACTGGATGGACGCCCACTACTACCCTGTCTGGGTCTGGGAATCCGACAGCACGATGTACCACGACCTCCTCTGGAGCCCGGACAGCTCCTCGATCCCGCTCGAGGCCCGGTATGCGCAGATCAGGGCCGCCCTCGACGCAGTGCCCGGGTGCGCCGGCATCCCCCTGTGGCTCATGGAGTACAACGTCGCGGTCATGGCGGAGGACCCGGCCTGGTGGAACTACCTCGACGGCCTCGTGGTGGCCGACTGCATCGGGCACCTGGCCCGCGCGGGCGCCCCGGCTGCCGCCGTGTACTCGATCGCCGAGGGTACTGCGGGCGAGTTCCCGCTGTTCGGGCAGATCAGGACGGACACCCTCTCGGCCAGGATGGGCGCCCATGTCCTCAGGCTCTATTCGGAGCGGTTCGGGGGGACCCTGGTGGAGACGGACTGCGCTGCCGCGATGGAGCACGGGCTCGAGGCCTGGAGCAGCCTCGCGGGCGACGGTTCGGTGTCGATCATGGCCGTGAACCGCGACCTGGACGATCCCGTGGAAGCCTCGGTCGAGATCCACGGCTGGATTCCAGGTACCTCGTTCGAGGCCTGGTCGATAAACTGCGATGCACCTCTGGAGGCTCCCTGGAACGGCACGTCGGGCATCCAGTACCAAGGATCCTTCCCCTGCAGCGCATCCGGCCCCGACTGGACGTTCCAGCCGGCATCCGTGACCTGCATCGTCGTCCACCCAACGACCTCGGTGGAGGGCGGCGAGAATTCCGGTACCTCCCTCCGGGTGCAGCCCAACCCCTCGTGCGGTTCTGTGGATCTCGCATTCGCCGTCGAAGCGCCCGGCACTCCCCTCGTCGACATATACGACAGCTGCGGCAGGCTCTTGACCAGGCTCCAGGGGCAGCCTGTCGACTGTGGTGAATGCGTGGTGCCGTGGGACGGCCTTCAGGCCGACGGCAGCCGGTGCCCGGCAGGAGCCTACAGGGCGGTTGCGAACCTGCCGGGCGGCAGGATCGTCACCGGGGAGTTCGTGCTGCTGGACTGATCGTTCCGAGCCTGCTCATGCCAGACGAAAGAGGCCCTCCGGCCGGGCCGGAGGGCCTCTGTTCATGCTTCTACGGCTTCAGTTGACGCCGGGAACCGCTGCTACGAAGTCGTCGATCTCGGCACGGACGGCATCGACCTCGCCCCTGACCTCGTCCATCGTGGCCGTGATGGACTCACGGACCTCGACGATCCTGTCGCGGGCGGTGACGGCCTCGGCGCGGTAGACCTCGAGATCCTCGAGGATCGAGGCGACCTCGGGGTCGAGGTCGTTGAGCTCGCGCAGCTTCGCTGCGGCGTCGTCTATGGCCGCCAGCTCGGGCAGCAGCGCCTCGAGATCGGCGACCGAGGCGCCGATGCCGTCGAGTTCGGTGGCCATCTCCTCGAGCAGTGCCACCCCAGGCACGTCGATCTCAGGCATCTCGGGGACTTCGGGAACCTCCGGGACCTCGGGGGTTCCGGGGATGCCGAAGGAAACCACAGCGGAAACGAGCAGTGCGAAAGACAACACGGACCTCCCTCCATGGATTACGGATGCAATTCATCTCGCTGGCGGGAGGGCAAGTCAAGTATCTAGTCGATCACCACGAAGCGCCGGGATGCCCTGAAATCCCCCGTCACCATCACGACCGAGTACACTCCCGGAGGAAGATCCCCGATCCCGATGCTGCCGTCGCCCTGTGCGTACTCCTGCGGCCCGCGAGAGGCCACCAGCCTCCCCGAGGAGTCGAACACGTCGAACTCCACCGTTTCCGGTGCAGGAAGATCGAAGGAAAGGAATGCGCAGCCGTGCACGGGGTTGGGAGAGACAGGGTCGAATGAGATTCCGCCCTCATCCCCATGCTCGATCCCGACGGGGTCCCAGGTAACCTGGACATCGTAGAGTTCGGGAGTGAGCTGGGGAAAGCCAGAATCCATGAGAAGTCTGTACTGGAAGTACCTCGTGCCCTCCGGCACCACGCCGGCGAGCGATGACGGCATCCAGAGGGGGTCGGACCAGTTCGAGGGCATCGCTGGAGACGAGGATGCCCTGACCTGGAACCCGAGCGTGGTGCCCATCGGTTGGCTGCCGTTCCAGGAAATGTAGAGCCACTCGCAGGATTCTCCCGCATCAAGGATGCTCGATGTCACTGATCCGTCGCTGGCGAATCCCGTCATTTCGCAGATCCAGGAGCTCTCGCACCCGGCGGCGACCAGATCTTCGCGCCCATCTGAAGAGAAGTCCGCGGCCAGGGTGGTTCTTGCCTCCTCGAGGCTCGTCGTGAGTACGTCCTCCTCCCAGGACGTACCCGATCCGTCGAGGTTTCGCCACCATGCGACCGTGTTGGGGTAGAGCTATGTTCCCGCCGCATCGCAGTCACCGTCACCGTCGAGGTCGGCCAGTGTCACGGAATGTGCATCGACGAATCCGGTGCAGATCGTGTG
>JAKLEF010000263.1 GCA_022703195.1 Candidatus Fermentibacterota bacterium
GACGGAGTGCTTCTCCATGAACTCGCTCATGTCCAGCCGGATCATCGCCGCCTCGGAGTCGAACAGGAACATCGAGAGAGCCCGCGCGAGCTCGGTCTTCCCGACCCCGGTCGGGCCCATGAAGACGAAGCTGCCCAGCGGTCTGTCGGGGTCCTGTACCCCGGCCCTGGCCCTGCGCACGGCCTCCGACACCGCGGACACGGCCTCGTCCTGCCCCACCACCCTCTCGCCGAGGGCCTCCTCCATGCGCAGGAGCCTGTCCTTCTCGCTCTCGAGCATCCGTGACACCGGGATCCCCGTCCAGCTCGCGACCACTTCGGCTATCCGCTCGGGCGTGATCTCCTCGGTCAGCATCGCGCCCGACTGCTGCACGGCCGCCAGGCGCGCCCTGAGCGCGGATGTCCTCTCCTCGATCTCCCTCAGCTTCCCGTACCGAATCTCCGCCACCCTGCCGAGATCGCCCTCGCGCTGGGCGAGAGCCTCAGCCGTCCTCATCTCTTCGGTCTCCCTCGCGGCGGCCCTGATCTGTTCGATCAGTTCCTTCTCGCTCCTCCAGCGGGATTCCAAGGCGGTCAGCCTCTCGCCGAGCGAGGCGAGCTCGCCGCCTATCCCCGAGAGCCTGGCCCTGGACGCGTCGTCGCGCTCCCTCTCCAGGCCGGCCCTCTCGATCTCGAGCTGGGTCATGCGCCTGCGGGTCTCGTCCACCTCCACCGGCATGCTGTCGATCTCGATCCTCAGCCTGCTCGCGGCCTCGTCGACGAGGTCTATGGCCTTGTCCGGCAGGAACCGGCCCGTGATGTAGCGGTCCGAGAGTGTTGCCGCGGCTATGAGTGCCGCATCCTGGATCCTTATGCCGTGGTGCACCTCGTATCTCTCCCGCAGGCCCCTGAGGATGCTGACCGTGTCGGGTACGGAGGGCGGCTCGACCATGACGGGCTGGAACCTTCGCTCGAGTGCGGCGTCCTTCTCGATGTGCCTCCTGTACTCGTCCAGCGTCGTGGCGCCGATGCAGTGGAGCTCGCCCCTGGCCAGCGCCGGCTTGAGCATGTTGGCGGCGTCCACGGCCCCCTCGGCCGCGCCCGCGCCCACCAGGGTGTGCAGCTCGTCGATGAACAGGATGATCCTGCCGTCGGAGGAGGTGATCTCTGCGAGCACGGACTTGAGCCTCTCCTCGAACTCGCCCCGGTACTTGGTGCCGGCCACGAGGGCTCCCATGTCCAGGGCCAGCACCCGCCTGTCCCTGAGGTTCTCCGGGGTGTCGCCGGATGCTATCCGGCTGGCCAGGCCCTCTACGACTGCGGTCTTGCCGACACCCGGCTCGCCCAGGAGGACGGGGTTGTTCTTGCGCCTCCGGCCGAGAACCTGCATCACCCGCCTGATCTCCTCGTCGCGGCCTATGACCGGATCGAGCTTCTGCTGCCCGGCAAGGCGCGTCAGGTCCCTCGTGTACTTCTCCAGGGCCTCGTAATGGTCCTCGGCGTTCTCGGTGCCGGCCCTGCTCGAGCCCCTGACCTCCGCGAGGGCCCTCAGGAAGTCGTCGGTCGTGATGCCTTGCGACCTCATGATGGAAGTGAACTGCTCGTCCCCGGAATCGAGAAGGCCCATGAACAGGTGCTCCAGGGCCGTGTACTCGTCCTTCAGCCGGGCCGCGGCGCGCTCGGCCGATTTCAATGCTCCGTCCAGCGGTCTAGAGAGCGCGGGGCCGCTACCTCCCTCGATCCGGGGAAGCCTCGAGAGCGCCTCGTCCACCTCCGCGCGGACCGCCCGCGGATCGGCCCCCATCCTCGTCAGGACGGCGCCGACGGTGCCGTCGGGATCGGCCAGGAGCGCGGACGCCAGGTGGAGGCACGTCACCTCGGAGTTCCCCGAGGCGAGCCCCGCTGCATCCTGTACGGCCTCCCTCGCCTTTATCGTGTACTTGTCGAGTTTCATGAGCGATACCTCCAGGTCTTGTACGCTTTCGACAAAGCAACATGGAGGCCAGCGGCGCGGCGGTGTTCCATCGTCGCATCATGCTGCGGCACCGCCTCTTGCCGTCGCCGAAGAAGGCCAGATCCGCAGGCCCGGGCGGCAGAGCGCGCCATGCGCGCCATAATGGCCCGGTTCTTTACCGGGGCGCGCCCTTTGGCTAGTGTAAGCTACCCGAAACAACATGGAGGCGCGATGTCGAAGATTGCCGTCATTGGCCTCGGATACTGGGGCCCCAATCTCGCGAGGAACCTCTTCACGAACCGGAAGTGCACCGGGCTCGTCCTCTGCGACTCCGATCCCGCCAGGCTGGCTATGCACGCCGAGAGGTTCCCCGGGGCGCAGACATGTGCGAGCTTCGACGGGGTCATCGCGGATCCCTCCATCGACGGCGTGGTGATCGCCACCGACGTCATGTCGCACTATCCGCTGGCCAGGCGCGTCCTGGAATCCGGGAGGCACGTATTCGTCGAGAAGCCTTTCGCATCGAGCGAGGCCGAGGCGAGGCACCTGGTGGAGCTGGGCGAGGAGCGCGGCCTGGTCACCATGGTCGGGCACACGTTCCTCTTCTCGCCGCCCGTCCTGAAGACCAGGGAGATAGTGCAGTCGGGCGAGCTCGGCGACATCTACTTCATCACCGCCACACGGGTGAACCTCGGGCTGCACCAGAAGGACGTCTCGGTCATCTGGGACCTCGCGCCGCACGACTTCTCGATGCTCTTCTTCTGGCTCGGCGAGGAGCCCGACAGGATCGAGGCATACGGCAACGATTACGTGCTCTCGGGCATACCCGACGTCGCATTCATAAA
>JAKLEF010000264.1 GCA_022703195.1 Candidatus Fermentibacterota bacterium
CTCCCCCCTCGTACCCCTCCTTGTGGTGGAGCCTCACTCCGAGGGATCTGGCAACATCCTCGACCCTGTCGGCGACCGCACGGGCCTGGGTTGAGCTGGACGCGGACGCTATCAGGAACATGTCCATGGTCAGGGGGAAGCCGCTCATGTCGATCGCCCTGACCCCGAACCCCCGCCTCTCGTGGATCGCCGCGACGATCGGGGCTATTATGTCATCGGCCAAATCATCCCTCCGGGTTCTATTGTTCTACCGGTATGAACTCGTCCCGCCTGGCCGCCACATCCCTTCCGAGATAGACGGTCAGATCGGTCGGCGGATCGTTCTCGACGCTCCAGACTATCGAGCTGTCACCCAGCCCGAGCATGGCCGAAGCCGCCCTGGCGGCCTCCGGTCCCGGTACGTGGGACACGACAATCGTAGTCGCGTAATCGTCCCTGTCGGCATCCGACGGTTCGAAGGGCATGACGAAGACGGTCTCTCCGGCATACCCGAGGAAGAACCTCTGCACGGTTCTCGCCAGACCTGCCATCCCGGACCCGTTGAGTATCCTGAGGCTCACGGTGTCGGGGGGAGGAGGGAGCGAATCGGCAGTCGCCGGATCCCGTACGGGATCGGGTATCCTGCCCCAGATCGAGATCCCCGCGAGACCCAGGGCCAGCAGGGTCGCAAGAAGCCTCCAGACTAGCCCATGCGTCTGGAGACCCATTCAGAAGACCCCCTCGAAGAACGGCAGGAGCCTCCGGTACGAGCTCTCCAGCGATTCCGACACGACCTTCACGTCGGCGACCGCGGGCAGGAAATTGACGTCTCCCGGCCACCTGGGGAGGACGTGAAGGTGCAGGTGCCCCTCCACGCCGGCACCGGCGCATCTCCCGACGTTCCATCCGCCGTTTACGCCGCCGCAGCTCATAGCCTCCGCAAAGGCCCTCTCGGCGGCCGCAACGCCGGCCATGAGGGCGGCACCCTCCTCCGGCTCCAGCTCGGAGAACAGCGCGGCATGGCGCACCGGCACCACCATCAGGTGACCGTTCGTGTAGGGATAGCGGTTGAGCACTGCGAAGGCGAGCCTCCCGCGTGCCAGCACCAGGTTCTCCGCGTCATCCGTCGCCGAGGCCAGCCTGCAGAACAGGCAGCCCTGCTCCGGGGCCTCTCCGGATACGTAGGCTCTGCGCCACGGCGCCCACATCCTATCCAAGCCCGCCTCCCCGCAGGATGACGGTGTAGGGGGGGAGGACGGCCCCGGATGGGACTGCAGCGTCCTCGAGGATCGATCCGTCTCCCACCACCGAGCCCTCTCCGAGCGAGGTAGCCCCGGAGAGCCTGGCGAACCTGCCTATCTCCGAGCCGCCTGAAGCCGTCACGCCGTCCTCCACCCAGACGCCCGAGGGGTCGGTGAAGCGCACGCCGGCTGCCGTCAGACGCTCCACGTTCCGCCTGGAGAGCGCACGGGATGCCTCGGCGAGCTGGAACGGGTCGTTCACTCCGGCGACCTCCTCCCAGTCGCGGGCGAGACAGGCCGCGCATCCCAGGCCGCCGGCCGAAGCCAGGGCGGCGGCGTCCGTGAGGTAGAACTCGCCCTGGGCGTTGTCGTTGCCGATCTGTCCGATGAAGCCCGACAGGGCCCGCCCCTCGAAGGCCATGACGCCGGTGTTGATCTCCCGTATCAGGCGGGTGCGTTCATCCGCGTCGCGCTCCTCGACGATCCTGTCGACGAGGTTGCCCGACTTCCTGACGATCCGCCCGTACCCTGCGGGATCCGGGGCTTCGGCGGTGAGCACGGCCATGGATGCCCCGGCCGAGCGCCGCGCCTCCATGAGGGAGACGACCGTTTCAGCCCGGAGGAGCGGCACGTCGCCCAGCAGAATGGCGTATTCGTCGGCAGCGACGCTCCCCGTGGCACACGAGACGGCGTGGGCGGTGCCCAGCTGCCTCTCCTGCACGACCCAGCCGATCCCGCAGTCCTCGAGGAGGGGGATGAGCCTCTCGCGGCCGTGGCCCACCACTGCGACGATCCGGTCGAAGCCGCACGAGGAGGCCATGTCGGCCACACGGAGAACCATCGGCCTGCCCAGGACGGGATGCATCACCTTCGGCAGGTCAGAATGCATCCGCTTCCCGGCTCCGGCGGCAAGGATGACTGCCGCGGTCAACCCAGGAGCCTCGGATCGAGGTTCCGGTCGTCGGCCATGACTATGCGGGGCAGTGGAGGCTCCTCGCCCGTCTGGACCCAGACGTACTGCATCACGATGACCCTGTCGCCGGGCTTCACGAGCAGGGCCGCGGCTCCGTTTATGCTGACGGTTCCGCTGTCCCTGGCCCCTTCGATGACATAGGTCTCGAACCGCTGCCCGTTGGCGAGATCGGCCACCTGGACCCTCTCTCCCGGCGCGATGCCCGACAGTTCGAGGAGGGCCGAGTCGATCTCTATGGAGCCCACATAGTCGGTGCAGGCGTCCGTCACCACCACCCTGTGGAGCTTGGCTCCGAGGAAGCACCTGAGCAAGTCATACCTCCACCGCCCCGGCGCCGGGGCGGAGTATCAGATTGTCGATCAGACGGGTCCGGCCAGCAAGGACCGCCACCGCCAGAAGGCCGTCCCTGTCGAGGACGTCCATGGGCTCCAGGGTCGATGGATCCACGAGCTCGACGTACTGGACGGCGAGTTCGCCCGGATCCTCGAGCCCCGCCCGGAAGGCGGAGGCGAGTTCGGAGTAGCCGGGCCGCCCGCGGGCCGCAAGAGCCGCCGCTGCGCACAATCCCCCGAA
>JAKLEF010000265.1 GCA_022703195.1 Candidatus Fermentibacterota bacterium
CCTTGCGGCAGGATAAGAATGCGCATGTGCTTATTGTGGAAAGTGACGGACCGGGGTTCTTTGACCAGGTGCGCGAGATCCGACGGGCCTTTACGCCGGGTGCGATAAAAACGTTTGTCCCTTATGCCGCGGCGCTGCGCGTGTTCTCGATCATCGTCGAGGACAACGTCACCGGGGCCGGCTACTGGGCCGGGTCGGAGTTCCAGCAGGCCTTCCGCGACAACCTCTTCGGCACCATCGGGCCGGTCGTGAGCTTCGAGGCCCCGTATCCCGACACGGTGTTCGTCACGGCGCCCTACACCATCAACTCTTCGTGGGATCCGGACGAGCTCTATCTCGTGACCTTCGTCCAGGAGTACGCCGGCGCTCCGAACAAGGAGGTCATGAACGCCCATTTCGCCAAATTCTTCGAGATCGAGACCGGGATCGGTGAAGCCGCCGGTGGGGCCTCCGATCCGGTGATGTCGGTCGTGAACCCCTCCCGCGGCTTCCTGTCGATAGATCTCGAGCTGCCGTCCGGTTCGGGCGGGCTTCTCCAGGTGTACGATCTCGGTGGGCGCATCGTGGCCGAGAGAACGGTCGAAGGGTCGTCGGATCTCTCGATCGATCTCGCAACCGGCATGTACCTGGTCAGGTTCGCGGACTCCGCCGGGAACTTCGAAACCGCCCAGGCGGTGGTGATGAGATAGCGCCGGTTCGCCGCCGGGGGGCCGGCGACAGCCCCCCGGCAGCGTTCGAGACGTCTGCTCCCGCCTTCTACTCCAGTCCATCATGGAGCCGATGCGAAGGTTGTGTCGAATGACCGATGGAGTGAAACTGACGCGATTCTCGAGCTGCGCCGGTTGCGCCGCGAAGCAGCCGCAGGGCTTCCTGCTCCCCCTTCTGAAGATGCTGCCAGCCCTGGATGATCCTGCCATCCTCGTCGGAGCAACCGGCGCCGATGACGCTGCAGTCTACAGGATAACAGAGGATCTGGCTCTAGTCCTGACCGCTGATTTCTTCCCTCCGATCGTGGACGACCCGTCGGATTACGGGGAGATCGCCGCGGCGAACGCACTGAGCGACGTGTACGCCATGGGCGGATGGCCGATCGCCTCGCTTGCCCTCGTCTGCTTCCCGGGGGAGGAGCTTCCGCGGAGCATCCTCGAGGAGATCCTCCTCGGAGCATCGCGAAAGGCTCTGGAAGCCGGGGCTCCTGTCCTGGGCGGCCATACCATCAGATCGGCCGAGCCTGTGTTCGGGCTGGCCGTCGCAGGGCTGGTCCACCCGGACAGGATGCTGACAAACTCCGGGGCGTTGCCGGGGGATGTTCTCGTCATGACGAAGCCTCTTGGGACGGGCATGGTAACGACGGCGGCGAAGCGTGGAGAGGACAGCCTCGGTGCGCTTGCAGAGGCCGTCGACCTGATGAGGCGGCTCAACCGCGGCGCGTCCGAGATCCTCGCCTCGTCCGGAGCTCATGCCGCAACCGACATAACAGGATACGGGCTCCTCGGACATCTCCGGAACATGGCATCGGCCAGCGGCGTATCGGCCGTGGTCGATCCGGGCATGGTTCCATTCCTGCCTGCCGCACTGGAGTATGCCCGTGCGGGGAGCGTGCCTGGCGGCACCTTCGCGAACGTGGCTTTCCTGGATGACTGGGTGGATTACACCGATGACGTTCCCGACGAGATGAGGCTCCTCCTCTGCGACGCCCAGACCTCGGGCGGCCTGCTGGCGGCAGTCGATCCCGCCTGCGTGCCTTCGCTCACCGCAAGCCTCGAGGCTTCCGGTGAACCTTGCCGCTCCGTCATAGGACGCATCGTAGAGGGTGAGCCCGGGAGGATCCGCGTCCTCGGCGCATGATCCGCCCGATCCATTAGGAAGCGGTATCGTCTGCCGGGTTGATCATGCCAGGGTTGCAGAGGCAGATTCCGGCCGCAGGGTCATGTCCAGGCCTGAAGCCATCCAGACCATGCGGGAAGGATGGCTTTTCTGCACCCGTCGACACGCAGCGCCCCGGGCACGGGTCCTGCCGCCTTCCCGGCTCAGCCTACGGCCGGGGCGGCAGCCGGGGCAAAGCGGCTGATGAGATCCCCGTCCCACCTGATGCGCACTCCCGCCAGGCAGTCGGCTCCCGCTGCGAGAACCTCGGCGGCGTTCTCCGAGCTGATTCCGCCGATGGCCACCAGGGGCAGAGAGGTCGCCGCCCGTATCTGCCTGACGCCCTCGAGGCCGAGGGGGGAGTCTAGGTCGGGCTTCGTCGGTGTGGAGAAGACTCCGTTGGCCGCCACGTAGTCGGCGCCTGCCCTTTCCGCCTGCGCCGCCTCCCACGGCGTGCGCACCGAGACGCCCATTATGAGGTCCGGGCCTATGATGCGGCGGGCTTCGGAAGCAGGGATGTCGCCCTGGCCCGTGTGGACGCCGTGGGCGCCGATCCTGGCTGCCGTCTCCGGGTCGTCGTTGATGATGAACAGGGCGTCGAAGTCGAGGCAGAGCGATCTGAGCCGCCTCGCGACCGGGAGCAGGTCGCCGGGCGGGGTCTCCTTGTCGCGGAGCTGTATGGTCCTCACGCCCGCCAGCAGTACGTCCCTGCACGTCTCCTCGACCGTTCGCGGCCTGAAGAGGCGGGGGTCCGTGACGAAGTAGACCCTCATCAGCCGGAGTAGGTCTTCTCGCGGGATGGTGCTCAACGCGCGAGCCCTCGCACCTCGGCTGGGCTGATGGATGCCAGCGCGTCGAGGAAGTGTGGTACGAACGTGCCCGGACCCTGTGCCAGCCGGG